>MVQS01000392.1 GCA_002067855.1 Syntrophaceae bacterium PtaB.Bin038 | reverse complement strand
TGTCGAACTTGCGCCTCAGCCCCGCGTCGTTCATGTAGCGGATCTTGCCGAAGACCTTCCGCTCGGGCCAGGCCCTGTCGTGCTTGCCGAAGCACCAGGCCACCCCGGCGAAGCTGTTGGGGTCGCGTCCGTCGAGCTCGTAGCGGTTGTTGAGCCGCAGGGCCGTGCGGAAGGCCTCCTCCGGGGAGCAGCTCCACTCGAGGATCTTCTTGCCCCAGTACATGCGCATGTAGTTGTGCATCCTGCCCGAGAGGACCATCTCCCGCTGCGCGGCGTTCCAGTAGGGGTCGTGGGTTTCGGCGCGCTCCAGCCGGCCCTCGTCATACAGGTATTCCCGGCGGTCCCCCGCATGGGCGGCCAGGGTCTTCCTCGCCCAGTCGGGGAGGCTTCCGTACTCGTCGTATCGATTGTTGTAGAGGGCGAAGTTGATGCCCAGCTCTCGGCGCACGATGAGCTCCTCCAGGAACGCCTCGCGCGCCGCGGCGGGAACGGTTTTCTCCGCGGAGACCCTCAGGGCCACGGCAAGGGGGGAGATCTGCCCGAAGTGCAGGTAGGGGCTGAGACCGGACGAATAGTCGAGGCCCGGGTCATTTCGCCGGTCCGCGTAGTGACGAAGCTTCCCGGCGATGAAGTCTTCCAGGCGGGCGCGGGCTGCGGCCGCGCCCCCGCGCAGCGCGGTGACGGGAGCCACCGTTCGGTCGATCTTCATGGTCCGGGCCAGCGCCGCGAAATCCTCCACGACGTCGGCGTCGAGGCGGAGGGTCAGCGAGTCCTTCCGCACCGGCCTCTCCGCGAGAGGGGCCATGTGCCCCTCGAGGACCCGGTGCAGCTTGGGCCGCAGGGTGCCCGCCGCGTACTCCTCCTTCGGCGTGGCCGTTTCGGCGGGAACGACAACGTCGGACTCCACCTGCACGACGGCGCAGGGGGCGTTGGCCGCGACGTGGTTGCGCCACTGCCGCTGGATGCGCAGGTAGCCCCGGTCGGCCACGACGAGGGCCGCCTCGCCGGCCAGCTCCAGGGCCGCGCGCTCGGGCGAGCGGTGCAGGAGCGCGAAGCGGATACCCCTCAGCCGCAATGCGTTGCGAACCCCCTCGATCCCCTCGAGCATGAAGGTGTAGTGCCTCAGGTTGGCCTCGGGGAACCGGTCCGTCAGTCCGAAGGCGACAACGACGGGCAGCTGGAGGGCGTTGGCCTCGCCGACGGCGTACTCGAGGGCGTGATTGCACTCGACCCTCTGGGAAGCCTGCATCCAGTACAGGACGTAGCGGCCGTCCTGGATGCTGCGGCGGTTCAGGGGCTGGATGCGCGAGGGGTGGATCACGGGCGGTACTCACGGAAGTCGATTTCGTCCCGGATCGCGTCCGCCCTGCGCCGCAGGGCCTTTGCCTCCGCCGGGGCCAGCCGGTCGGCGTTCCGATACTGAAGGCCCATCCGGGGGTTGCGGGCGAGGCGCGCCCGGTTCCTCAGCAGAAAATCCCAGTACAAGACGGTGAAGGGGCAGGGGGACTCCCCGTCCGTCCGGGCGGGGTCGTAGCGGCATGACCGGCAGTAGTTGCTCATCCGGGCGATGTACTTCCCCGTGGCGGCGTAGGGCTTGGAGGCCATGATGCCCCCGTCGGCGAACTGCGACATGCCGAGCGTGTTGGGAAGCTCGACCCATTCGACGGCGTCCACGTAGACGGCAAGGTACCAGCGATGGACCTCCCGGGGCGAAACCCCCAGCAAAAGGGCGAAGAGCCCCGTCACCATCAGCCGCTGGATGTGGTGGGCGTAGCCGTACTCCAGGGTCTGCCCGATCACCTCCCGCAGGCAGTTCATTTCCGTGTTCCCCGTCCAGTAGAATCTCGGGAGGGGAAGCGATGCCTCCAGGAAGTTCATCCCGAGGTACGCGGGCATGTGGAGCCAGTAGACGCCCCGGGCATACTCCCTCCAGCCGATCACCTGCCGGATGAAGCCCTCGGTGCAAGCAACCGCCGCGGTGCGGTTCGCGGAGGCTTCGGCGGCGGCCCGAACCGCCTCCCGCGGGTCGAGCAGTTTCAGGTTCATCGACGAGGAGAGCCGGGAGTGGTACAGCCAGGGCTGGCCGGTCCAGAGCGCGTCCTGGTAAGACCCGAAAAGCCAAAGACGGTTTGTGATGAAGTCCTGCAGGGCCGTTTCCGCCTGTCCCGGGGTGACGGGCCAGTCGAAGTGGCGGAGTCTTCCCGGGTGGCCGGGAAAACGGTTCTCCACCAGATCGATGACTTCCCGGGTGATCGAATCGGGCAGGAAGGAAACAGGCGCGGGGACCTTGCCCGGACCTTCCTTCGGGAAGGCCCCCCGGTTGTCGGCGTCGTAATTCCAACGGCCGCCCTCGGGCTCGCCCCCCTTCATCAGCAGGCCCGTCCTTCGGCGCATCTCCCGATAGAAGAACTCCATCCGGAGCTGTTTTCTTCCCCGGGCGAAGCGGTCGAAGTCGTCATGGGAGGCGAGGAAGTGCCGGTCCTGCCGGATCTCCAGATCGGCCCCCGCCTTCTTCGCCGCGGACCTGATGTCCTCGCGCACCCGCCACTCGCCCGGCTCTACGATGACGAGGTTGCGTGGCTTGAGGCGCAGGGAGGCCTCCTCGAGCTCCAGCGCCAGGGTGCCGCGGTTTTTCGGGTCGTCGAGCCGTCGGTAGTGTATCTGCACCCCTTCAGCTTCCAGGGCCTGCCGGAAGTGACGCATGGCGGAGAGGAAAATCGTGATCCGGGCCTTGTGGGACGGTACATACCCGGCCTCGGCTGCCGCCTCGGCCATCCATACGGCGTCGTGCCTCGCATCGAACCCGTCGAAGGCCGAGGAGCGACGGTCGAGCTGGTCTCCCAGGACGAGCACGAGAGTGCGGACCGGCCCCGGTGCCGGATCGCTAGCGGAGGTACGTCGTCTTTTCACGGAAATCCTTACGCTTCGAAGCCGCCGTGGAGACCGGCTTTCCCACGCACAGCAGCGCCACGGGGTCCTTGCCGGGGTCGAGCCCCAGGATCTGCCGCACCGCGGCGGACTCGTACAGGGAGAACCACAGGCTTCCCAGGCCCAGGGCGTGGGCCGCGAGCATCATGTTCTGGACGGCCGCCGAGCAGCCCTGGAGGTACCCCCGGCCGGCCCCCTCGTCGAGGAACATGTCGGCGCCGCTTTTCTTCGGGTCGCCCACGACCGCGATGATGGCCGGGGCCTCCCTGACGAAGTCGATGGGGAATGTCTCCAGCCATTTCCAGCCGCTGCGCTCGAAGAGCTTCTTCTTGCAGACCTTGCTCTCGGCGAAAATCTTCTCCTTGACGCCGGGGCTCGTGATGACGATGAACTCCCAGGGCTGCTGGTTGGCGGGCGACGGCGCCCAGTTGCCGGCCTCCAGGATCTTCTCGATGTCCGCGTCGCTCACGGCCTCGGTTCGGAACTTCCTGCAGCTTCTGCGTCCGGTGATGGCCTCGAACAGGTCCATGCTGTCCTCCTTACGACGAAAATCGAATGATCGGGTCGAATTCCTCTGTCTGCTTGAAGCATGATGCCTGTGAAGAGCGGAAGAGCGGAAGTCAGGAAGAGCGGGAAGAGAAAAGAATTCTTCCTCCACGCCGCTCTTCTGCTCTTCCTCACTTCCTAACTTCACGATCGCTTGATACTGCCTTGCTTCCGGCAACAGGCGACGGCAGCTGCCGGGACGGCTTTAAAGAAAACCGTGCCGTGCCAGGAACCCCAGCACCGCCTCCCGGAACCCCTCGGGGTTGTCCAGGTGGGCGGGGTGCGTCGCCTTCGGGATCTCGGCGAGTTCGCCCGCCGGCAGGGCCCGGACCATGCGCTCCGCCGCTTCGCGGCCGAGGACGCGGCTCTCCGACCCGCGGATCACGAGGGCCGGGCAGCGGATTTCCGCCAAGCGGCCCCTGAGGTCGTAACGGTCGAACCGGGCAAGGGTCTCCCGGTCATAGGTCCTGTGCCATCGGTCCCCCCTCCGTGTGAGGGCCGTCGACGCCAGATGCCGCAAGTGCTCCCGCCGGGCATGGGGGGCGTTCCGGGCAAGCTCTTCGACGTAGTCTTCCGGGGAGCCATAGGCGTCCGGGAGGTTCTTGTACAGCCCGAGCAGGTACTTGCGGTTCCAGTCCGGAGGGAATGGCTCGATGTCAACGTGGATGAGCGCTGCAACCCGGCCGGGGTTGAGCGCTGCGTAAAGGCTTGCGTGCAGCGCCCCCATGGAGTGTCCCAGCAGGATCATGCCGTCGAGTCCGAGGATGTCGATCACGGCGGTCAGATCGCTCAGGTAGTCTTCGCACCGGTAGGCCGGAGGTACCGCCCAGTCGCTTTCGCCGTGGCCCCGCTGGTCCATGGCCAGGACCCTGAAGGATTTCGAGAGGTCGGGCGTGAGGAGATCCCAGGTGCGGGCGTTGTCCCCCGTGCCGTGAAGGAGCAGCAGGGGCCTGCCGGCGCCCCGGTCAAGAAGGTGAACCCGCAACGCGCCGAGCTGCAGGTAATGTTCGGCCGGCGGGCCGTCGATGGGGGGGGCGCCGCCCGCCCTCATGAGGATCTTCGCGATCGGGATATCGGCCGCTGAGAAGTCGTAGGAATTCATCTCGTCCGGCCTGACCCAAAGGATCTCTTCGTGGTCGTGGAGGAGAAAATCCCCGGAGAGGTGGGTCACCCGGTAGGCCATCAGATCGATCTCCCCCTGGGGATAGGCATGGAGGCTTCGGCCTACCAGGGGGCCCACGGCGACATCGATGCCGAATTCCTCGAGCATTTCACGCCTCAGGCAGGCTTCCGGCGTCTCCCCCCTCTCGATTTTGCCGCCCGGGAACTCCCACTTGTCCGCCATG
>MVQS01000391.1 GCA_002067855.1 Syntrophaceae bacterium PtaB.Bin038 | reverse complement strand
CGCCCCGTGCGCCTGGACTCGACGACCTTCACCACCTCGGGGATCACGTCGCCCGCCCGCTGGACGACGACCGTGTCCCCCACGTGGACGCCCTTTTTCAGGATCTCGTCCTCGTTGTGGAGCGTGGCGTGGGTGACGGTCACGCCGCCGACCTGGACGGGCTTCATGACCGCCACGGGCGTCAGGACGCCCGTACGCCCGATCCCCACGATGATGTCCTCGATGACCGTCGTGGCCTGCGTGGGGGCGAACTTGACCGCGACGGCCCAGCGGGGGCTCCGGGAGACCGTGCCCAGCCGATCCTGGAGGGTGAGGGAATTGACCTTGAGGACGATCCCGTCGATCTCGTAGGGGAGTTTCTCCCGGATGGACTCGATGTGGCGCCGGTAGGCGATGCACTCCTCCACGCTTCGCGCGATCCGGGTGTTCGGGTTTGCGGGGAACCCCCAGCCGCGAAGGGCCTCGAGGATCTCCCAGTGGGTCCGAAAATCCGCGCCCTCGATGATCCCCGCACCGTAACAGAAGATGCCCAGGGGCCGCCTGGCCGTGACGCGCGGGTCGAGCTGGCGCAGGGACCCCGCCGCGGCGTTGCGGGGGTTGGCGAAGGCGTTCTCCCCCTGCGAAAGCCGTCGTTCGTTGAGCTTCTTGAATGCCTCCTTCTCGAGGTAAACCTCCCCGCGGATCTCGATGCGGGCCGGGAACCCGCCCCCGGTGCGGGAAACCATCTTCAGGGGCAGGGAACGGATCGTTCGGAGGTTCTGGGTCACGTCCTCGCCGGTGAACCCGTCTCCACGGGTGGAGCCTACCGCGAAGAGGCCGTTCTCGTAGACCAGGTTGACGGCCACGCCGTCGATCTTCGGCTCTGCGACGAAATCCAGCTCCGCCCGGTCACCGAGCAGCCGCCTGAGACGCTCGTCGAACTCCACCATCTCCTCCTCCGAGAAGGCATTGGCGAGGCTGAGCATCGGGGTGAGGTGGGTGACGGAGCGGAACTTCTCCAGCGGTGCCGCGCCCACGCGCTGGGTGGGGGAGCCGCTGCGGTCGACGTCGGGGTGCCGCTCCTCGAGTTCCGCGAGCTCGCGCATGAGACGGTCGTATTCGGCGTCGGAGATCTCGGGATCGTCGAGCTGGTAGTAACGGCGGTTGTGGTACTCGATGAGGTCCCGGAGTTCGCGGATGCGCTTGAGGTCCTGGGATCTGTCCATCTACTTTACGAGCTTGAGGTTCGGTTTTCCCTTCGGCGCCGGCTCTTCCGGCCCGGGCTCGCCCTGCTCGCGATGCTGCAGGATGCGCTCGTTGAAGATATGGTTCTTGACCCGCACGGAGTTGATGATGAAGAACACGATGACGGACCGCTCCCACTCCCTGGTGGGCTGGAACTTTTCCATCTTCCGCTTGTAACGGTCCCAGAGGGCGGCCAGCGACGCCTCATCGAGGCTCAGGATTCTTTCCGCGATCTTTTCGAGGGTGTTTTCGAGCATGGGCCGTCTCCTCTCCCGTCCGTTTGGATCTTAGTCCCGGTGCCGCGAAAAGTCAAACCGAAAGCCGCTCCCCGCGGCGCAGATGCCAAAAAATACTTGTCTTTTTGCCGACGGGCGTTATAATCGGGCCGTTGCGGGAGGATCCGGGTTGAAGATAGGCGTCATCTCCGATACGCACCTCAGGAGACCTGACGACAGGCTCCGGGCCATCATCCGAAAGCACTTCCACGACGCCGAACTGATCCTCCACGCGGGGGATCTTGTCGACCTTTCGGTCCTGGATGCGTTCGGGGATGTGGAGGTGATCGGCGTCCGCGGAAACATGGACCCCCGGCCCGTCGAAGAGGAGATGCCCGCCAAGCGCGTCCTGGAAATCGGCCGTTTCCGTATCGGCCTCATCCACGGGTGGGGCTCCCCGCACGACCTCGAGGACAGGATCCGCGGGGAATTCACGGGCGTCGACTGCATCGTCTACGGACACAGCCATTACCCGGTCAACCGTGTCCGCGACGGGATCCTCTTCTTCAACCCCGGCACGGCCTGCGACCGGCGCTGGTCCGTGTCCAACACCGTCGGGATTCTCGAGGTCGGACCGGATGCGATCACGGGGCGGATCGTCCCCGTCGACGAGGAATGAGGGGGCACCGGACGGAGACGACATGAAAAGCCTCTACGCGCCGTGGCGAATGGAATACATCAGGGGGAAGAAGGTGGAGGGGTGCATTTTCTGCAGGGATTCCATCCGGGACAACGGCTTTGTTCTCCATGACGGCAAGTACGCCTTCATCATCATGAACCGCTATCCCTACATCACGGGGCACCTCATGGTGGCCCCGCACCGGCACGTCCACAACATCGAGGAACTGAGTCTCGAGGAGCACTGCGAGATGTTCGACCTGACGGCCCGGTGCGTCAGGGTGCTCAAGGAGGCGATGAACCCCCAGGGGTTCAACCTGGGCATGAACCTCGGGAGGGCCGCCGGCGCCGGCATCGATGACCACCTGCACATGCACATCGTACCGCGCTGGGTGGGGGACACGAACGCCCTGTCCGTGTTCGGGGAGATCCGGGTCATCTCCGAGGACCTCATGAAAACCAAGGAGGCGCTCCTGCCGCATTTCCGGAAATACGAGGAGGGGGTCGGGACATGAGATTCGTCTACCTGGTGGTCATTCTTGCCTTTGCCTTCTTTATCGTCACCTTCGCCTTCGAGAACCCCTACAGCGTGTCGCTGAAGTACTACGGATATCTCTACGCCGAGGTCCCGCTCTACATGATCGTGTTCGGCTTCTTTATCTGCGGGTTCGTCTTTGCGGCCCTGCTCGGCGCCATCGACAAGGTGCGCATGACCCTGAGGATGAACAAGCTCTACAAGAAGATCGACGACCTGGAGCAGAAGAACCTCTCCCTCCTGCGCGGATCCTCCACGCAGGCGCCTCCCCCCACGGCGGGGGCGATGTAGAGACGGCGATCCGTTGCCTGCCGGGACCCCATGAAATTCCTTGCCGACAGCTCGCTGGGACGGCTGTCCCGATGGCTGAGGATTCTCGGCCATGACGCCGCCTACTGGCGCGGGGACGCCGACCGAAACTTCCTGCGCCAGGCGGAGAAGGAGGGCCGGGTGGTCCTCACGAGGCGCAGGGACGTCCTCGCAAGGCGGCACCCCGGCAGGGTCCTGTTCGTGGAGAGCGACCGGGCGGAGGACCAGATCGCGGAGGTCCTGGGAAAACTGGGCCTGAAGCCGGACCCCGATGCCTTCTTCTCGATCTGCCCGGAATGCAATCTCGCCCTGCACCGGGTGACGCGGGACGAGGTACGGCCCGAAATCCCCGATTACGTGTACCGTACCCAGCGGGAATTCAGACGATGCCCGGGGTGCGGCAGGGTCTACTGGCCCGGAACGCACCGGGAGCGGGCCCTGTCCATGCTACGACGGATATTGAAGACCGGGTAGTGTGATGGTCGGATGAAGTGAATCGAACATGAAGTTAGGAAGTTGGGAAGAGCGGAAGATCGGCAAGGAAATCTTTTTCCGGGCTTCCCACCTTCATAGCTTCCTAACTTCCGCAGTCCGAGGGGTCCCCCTTGATCTTCTCGATGGCATGGGTCAGGGCGGGAAGAATGACGGCGAGGTTCTCGCGGACGCCTTTCGGGCTGCCGGGAAGGTTGACGATGAGGGTCTGCCCGCGGATGCCGGCGACGGCGCGGGAGATCATGGCGTGGGGCGTCTTGAGCATGCTCTCCCGGCGCATGGCCTCGGCCATGCCCGGGATTTCCCGGTCGATGATCGACAGGGTCGCGTCGGGGGTGACGTCCCGGGGGCTCACGCCCGTCCCGCCCGTCGTGACGACGAGGTCCAGGCCGCGTACGTCGGCGAACTCGACGAGCTTCGACGAGATGATCTGCGCCTCGTCGGGGACGACCTCGGAGTGCACCGTCTCGATCCCGGCCGCCCGGAGCATGCGGATCACTTCCGGGCCGCTCAGGTCCTCGCGCTCCCCGCGGGACCCCTTGTCGCTCAGTGTGAGAACCCCTGCCCGGATCAACCCTTTTCTTCCTTCTCCTTTCGGGCCGCGGCGATGACCTTCTCGGCGATCATGGGCGGCACTTCCTCGTAGTGCGAGTGTGCGTAGGTGAAGGTCCCGCGGCCGCTCGTGATGGAGCGCAAATCCGGCGCGTAGCGCAGGATTTCGGCCAGGGGCACCTGGCCCTTGATGATCTGGTTGTGCCCCTTGGGCTCCATGCCGATGACCCGGCCGCGCCTCGAGTTCAGGTCCCCGATGACGTCGCCCATGTACTCGTCCGGGATCTCGATATCGATGTTGACGATGGGCTCGAGCAGGGTCGGGTTGCACTGCTCCACACCCTTCTTGAAGCCCATGGAGCCGGCGATCTTGAAGGCCATTTCAGACGAGTCGACGGTGTGGAAGGAGCCGTCGAAGAGGGAGACCCGCACGTCCACGACGGGGTAGCCCGCAAGCACGCCTTCCTGCATGGCCTCGACGATGCCCTTCTCGACGGCGGGGATGAAGTTGCGGGGGATGGCGCCGCCCACGATCTTGTCGACGAACTCGAAGCCTCCGCCGCGGGGGAGGGGCTCGATCTCGAGCCACGTGTCGCCGAACTGGCCCCTTCCGCCGGACTGCTTCTTGTAACGCCCCTGGACGGTGGTCTTGCCCTTGATGGTCTCCTTGTAGGGGACCTTGGGGGTCGTCAGGGTGACGTCGACGCCGAACTTGCGCTTCATTTTCTCGACGGCGATCTCGATGTGGACCTGCCCCATGCCCGAGAGAATGATCTCGCGGGTCTGCTCGTCGCGCTTGAAGTTCAGCGTGGGGTCCTCCTCGACGAGGCGGTTGAGACCCGACATGATCTTCTCCTCGTCGCCCTTGGACTTGGGCTGGACGGCGAAGGAGATGATGGCCGGCATCGGCTGAACCTTTTCGTACTGGATGGGGCTCTTCTCGTCGGTCATCGTGTCGCCCGTGAAGGTCTCCTTGAGCTTCGACACGGCGGCGATGTCGCCGGGGATAACGCCCTCGGAGGGCCGCTGGTTCTTCCCGTCGAGGTGGAAGATGTTCCCGAAACGCTCCGTCGTCTTGCGTGTGGGGTTGAAGAAGGTGCCGTCGGAACTTGCCGTGCCCGAGTAGACGCGGAAAAGGGTGAGTCGCCCCGCGAAGGGGTCCGAGATGGTCTTGAACACAAAGGCGGAGAAGGGGGCCTTCTCGTCGGGGCTTCGACTCTCCTCGGCGCCCGTGGCGGGGTTCTTTCCCCTGACATCGCCCCGGTCGAGCGGGGAGGGGGCTGCGGCCACGATGAGGTCCAGGAGAGGCGCGATGCCGATGTTGCGGCCGGCGATCCCGCAGACCACGGGGAAGAGCGAGCCCGACACCACGCCCTTGCGGAGGCCCGTCTTCAGCTCCTCGGCGGTCAGCTCGCCGCTCTCGAGGTACTTGTCCATGAGCGCCTCATCGCACTCGGCGATGTCCTCGGTCATGGCCTCCCGGTACCTCCTCGCCTCGTCGGCCATCTCGGCGGGGATGTCGCCCGCCTTCACCTTCCCTCTGGCCTCGTCGAAGGAGAGGGCCTTCATCTGCATGAGGTCGATGATGCCCTTGAACTTGTCCTCGGCGCCCATGGGGATGTAAAGCGGGGTCGCCTTCTTGCCGATGGTCTTCCGGATGCTCTCGACGGCCTTCGCGAAGTCCGCTCGCTCGCGGTCCATCTTGTTGATGAAGATGAGGCGCGGAAGCGTGTACTCATCGGCGGCCTCCCAGACCTTCTCGGTCTGGAATTCCACGCCGCCCACGGCATCGATGACCACGAGAGCCGAATCGGCGACACGCAGGCAGCTGCGGGTGTCCATGGCAAAGTTGGCGTCGCCGGGGGTGTCCAGGATGTTGATGCGGTGCTTGTCCCAGTCGACGAAGGCCGCCGAGGCGCTGATGGAGATGCGGCGCTTCTGTTCCTCGGGCTCCCAATCCATCGTGGATGTGCCGTCGTCGACGCGTCCCAGGCGGTCCGTCTTCCCGGCCACGAACAGCATGGATTCCGCGATCGAGGTCTTCCCGGTGCCGCCGTGCCCGACGATTGCGATATTTCGGATGGATTTCGAGTCGTACTTTGCCATAGAAGCTCCTTTCCCACCGGCGCTCATCCTTATAGTATCCGCAGGGTTTAGCCCAACGGACGTTTTAAAGTCAAGACAATTTTGGGAAAAAGGGCACAAAGCCCTTGACACGGTTTCGGCTTGCCCGTATAAGCAAAACTTTACAGAAATCAAACGCGTGTCATGAGTGGAGAGCCGTTTCATACCCGACAAGAAGGTGCCCGATGGCAGCGCAGAAGACGCAGGAAAAGAAAATCAACAAGGTCCTGATCGCCAACCGGGGCGAGATCGCTTTGCGGATCATCCGAACGGCCATGGAGATGGGTCTCAGGACCGTGGCGGTCTATGAGAAGCCCGACAGCGAGGCCTACTTCATCCGGCTGGCCGACGAGGCGATCCTGATCGGCAACGGTCCCCGCAGGGATTACCTGGACATCGAAAAGCATATCTGGGCGGCAAAGAAGAGCGGCGCCGATGCCATACACCCGGGCTACGGTTTCCTGGCCGAAAACCCGGACTTCCCGGAAGCCTGCGAGAAGGCGGGCATCACCTTCATCGGCCCCCCGCCCCCGGTCATCCGGGATCTGGGCAACAAGGTCGTGGCCCGGCGGATCATGGAGAAGGCGCGGATCCCCTTCGTCCCCGGAACGGGGACGCTTGCCCCCGGGGAGGAAGGGATCAGGCAGGCCGTCGAATTCGCCAAGAAGGCGGGATACCCGATCATGCTGAAGGCCTCCCTCGGCGGAGGCGGCCGGGGAATCCGAAGGGTTGAGAACGAGTCCGACCTGCTCATGCAGCTCCCCGTTGCGCGGACGGAGGCCAGGAGCGCCTTCAACGACGACAGCATCTACGTGGAGAAGTGCATCGAGGCTCCCCGTCACGTGGAGGTCCAGATCCTGGCCGACGCGCACGGCAACGTGATCCACCTGGGCACGCGCGACTGCTCAATCCAGCGCAGGCACCAGAAGCTTCTCGAGATCGCCCCGGCGGATCTGCCGAAGGACGTCCTCGAGAGAATGTACGAGGCGGCCATCGCCGCGGCGAAGGGCTCGAACTACGTCAACGCCGGGACGGTCGAATTCCTCGTGGACTCGAAGACGAACGACTTCTGGTTCATGGAGGTCAACACGCGGCTGCAGGTGGAGCACACCGTGACGGAGGAGCTGACGGGCGTGGACATCGTCCGGCAGCAGATCCGGATCGCCCGGGGCGAGTCGATCGACATCCCCGCGGAGCGCGTCCACATGCTGGGAAAGGCCGTCCAGGTCCGGATCAACGCCGAGGACCCCAAGAACAACTTCATGCCCGAGGGCGGCAAGACCGTCGAGGTGTACCACTCTCCCGGCGGTCCCGGCATCCGCCTCGACGGGCAGGTCTACCAGGGCTACAAGATCCCCACGGAGTACGACTCGCTCATGGTGAAGCTCACCTGCCGCGGCTACGACTGGAACGAGACGATCGACCGGCTCAAACGGGCGCTGCTGGGCTTCAACATCGTGGGGCCGAAGACCACGATCCCCTTCTACCTGGCCATCTGCGACGAGCCGGACTTCCGGGCGGGCCGTTTCGACACAAGCTACATCGAGACGCATCCCGACATCTTCGACTACCCGGAGACCGAGCGCGAGGTGGCGAAGCTCGCCAAGCTCATCGCCGAGATCCACGTCAAGAAGATCAACCCCTACGCATACTAGGGTCCGGGGGACAGAGGCAAGGGTACTGGGCAAAGCAGGAATAAAGAGAAAACAAGATGGCGAAGAAGACAGCACACCCGATCGGCGAGAGAATCACCCCCCGGGAGCTCAAGGAACACGGGGTCCGATACGTCCTCGACAAGATCCGACGGTCGAAGGGCTATTACATGACGAACACGGAGAGGGACCTCTCCCAGTCGGATTTCAAGAACCGGGTCCTGCCGAACACGCAGATGCTCGTGGCGGGGGAGCGAAACGCCTGCGGCTACTTCTCCATCGAGATCTCCGGCGGGGCCTCGATCCACGTGGACATGCTGCGCAAGCAGATCAACCCCTTCGAGAAACTGCGGGTCCTCAAGTCCATGATGCCCGACACCCTGTTCCAGACGCTGGTCCGGGGGATCAACCTGTTCGGCTACCGGCCCTACCCGGACAACGTCATCCGCCTCACGATTCAGCACTTCGCCGAGGTGATCGACGTGTTCCGCGTCTTCGACTTCCTCAATCACGTCCGGAACATGATCCCCGTCTTCGAGGAGGTGAAACGCGCCGGCCGGATCCTGGAGCCCGCGATCTGCTTCTCCACGGGGCCCGAACACACGGATGCCTACTACGTGAAGAAGGTGGGCGAGATCATCGACGTCACCGGCGAGGACATCATCCTGTGCATCAAGAACCACGGGGGGCTCGGGACCCAGAAGCGCATCGGGGACCTCGTGAAGGCCATCCTGGACCGGTTTCCGGGACTCCTGATCCACTATCACGGCCACAACACGGACGGCAACGACATCGGCCGCACCGTCGAGGCCGTCCGCAACGGGGCCCGGATCGTCAACGGCGGCGACCACGCCTTCACCGGCTTCTACGGGCCGCCCCCCCTTCTGACGATCGTGGAGACCCTTGAGGACTACGGATACCCCTGCATCGGGATCAACAAGCAGGCCGTCATCGACACCTCCAACAAGCTGCGGCCCGAGCGAGAGTACTACAAGGACTTCGAATCGCAGTTCCTCGGCTTCGACCCCACGGTGCAGATCCACAAACTGCCCGGCGGGGCCACGGGATCGAGCTTCGAGCAGGCCGTCAAGGGCAACTTCCTGCACCTCATGCCGGAGATCCTCCAGCAGGAGCTTCCCAAGGTTCAGGTCGAGCTCGGCAACTGGTGGAGCGTGACGCCGGGTTCGCAGATCCTCTGGACCACGGCGGTCAACAACGTCCTGAAGCGTGCCCGCTACAAGGATGCCAACGACGACCTGAAGAATCTCATGCTCGGCCGTTACGGCGAGCTGCCCTTCTACAGGCCCGCCGACTGGATCTACGAGGCCGTCTTCGGCCCGGACTGGAAGAAGATCGTCGAGCGCGACTACGGCTACCAGAAAATCGAGGACGTGGACCTCGCGATCGAGAAGCGGGTCCTGGAGAAGAGGCTGGAGCGAAAGGCCTCGGAGGAGGAACTCGTCCTGTACCTCCAGCACCCCAACGACGCGGTGAGTTTCTTCAAGTTCGAGGAGAAGTACGGCAAGGTCTGGGTCCTGCCGCCCAGGGTCTGGTTCAAGAAGGGCGGGTTCAACCTGGGAGACACCTTCGAGTTCCCCGATGCCTACGGGAAACTGCACTCGATCGTCATCGGACCCCAGAGAAAGACGTCGACGGGCGACGCGGTGACCTACCTCGTCATCGATCATCACCCCGAGCCGATCCTGACGGAGCTCGAGCAGGAGGGCGCCAGGGCGGAAGCCCGTAAGGTGACCCTCACCGCCAAGGAGATCGAGGCCCTGGCCAGGGACGGCGATATCCGCTCGCCCATCAAGGGCACCGTCAACGAGGTCCCCGTCTCCGAGGGCGACGAGGTGTCCGCCGGGCAGGTGCTCATCGTGCTCGAGGCCATGAAGATGCTCAACAACGTCGTCTCGTCCATCAACGGGAAGGTCGTGGAGGTCCTCAGGAACCCCGGTGACCAGGTCGACGTGGGAGATCCGCTGCTGTCGGTCAAGAAAGCCCCCGAAGGGGAGGTGGGAAGCCATGGCGCCCGCCGGGAGAAGGGCTGATTCTGACCTCGAGTTATCCGTAACCGATTGAATGAACGACGGGATTCGCGAAACGGGCGATTTCGGCTTGACAGGTCTTCTGTTTGCGGGTATGTAGGACGCCTGCCCCCGGAGTCCGGCTGTTCTTTCGTTTCGGGCAGGGAATCTGTTCGACGCGTTGATTTGGGGGATGCCAAGTGTCCCTCGGCATCACGACGTCTTTCCTCCCGTACTTGTAGGGGGAAGCGGAAAGTCACGATTTCCGGTTTCCGAGTACAAAGAAAGGATGAGGATGAGCAATGCCGAAACATTTTTACACCCTCCTGATCATCCCGCACAAGAAGAAAGACTCGGTAAAAAAATTCCTCGCCACGCCGCATCATTTCCGCCTTGCCACAGCCGCATCGGTGGTCCTGTTCTGTTTCTTCGGCTACTGCGCGGTCGATTACCTAACGATCAAGCTGGAGCAATGGGAACTTGCCAACCTGCGGCAGCTCACGTCGACCCAGCAGGAGCAGATCGACACCCTCCAGGAGAAGATCTCCTTCTTCGAAAGGAAGCTGGCCGAACTCAGGCAGGTGGATGAGAAAATCCGCACCCTGGCGTCGGATCTGACGGGCAAGTCCCGCAAGTCGCCGAAGGGGCAAGCGACGGCGCCGCGGGAACAGGCCCTGGGCGTGGGCGGGCCGCAGCCGGCCGGCGAGGTCGAAGCCGACAAGCTGAAGAACCTCAGCCGGCACATGGACCGGCTGCTCGAAGACGCGGCCGCACGCGAGCGAAGCCTGACGGAGCTCCAGGAGTTCCTTCGGGCCCAGCGGTCCATCGCCGCCGTGACACCGAGCGTGTGGCCCGTCACGGGGTGGGTCACCTCCGAGTTCGGTCCCCGGACCAACCCCTTCGGCAGCCGGCGGGAGTTCCACTCGGGGATCGACATTGCGACGAAGCTCGGCGCCCCGATCCAGGCGCCGGCCGACGGGATCGTGACCAACGTGGAGAAACGGCCCGACCTGGGCCTCCTCATCCAGATCGAGCACGGAAGGGGCATTTCGACGCTGTATGCGCATCTTTTCCGCTCCGCGGTCAGCAAGGGACAGGCGGTCAAGCGCGGGGAGGTCATCGGGTACGTGGGCAACTCGGGCCGCAGCACCGGGGCCCATCTGCATTACTCCGTGAGCCTCAACGGTGTCTATGTCAACCCCAGGAAGTATCTGCGCTGATTCCCTTTTGCGATAAAATAGGGTATACTGCAAAAAATCCGGTAAGGGCTTACCGGGTTTTTTTTAGGTGAAGGCATGCTGAATTTCATCCAGAAACTGTTCGGTACGAAAAACGAGCGGGAGCTCAAGCGCATTGCGCCCCTCGTGGACGAGATCAACCGCTTCGAGGCCCGCATCGGCCCGCTCACCGACGAGCAGCTGAAGGCCAAGACGGCCGAGTTCAAGGAGCGGCTCGCGGGCGGGGCCGCCCTCGACGACATCCTGACGGAGGCCTTTGCCGTCGTGCGGGAGGCCGCCCGGCGGACGGTCGGGATGCGGCCCTTCGACGTCCAGCTCATCGGGGGCATCGTCCTGCACGAGGGCAAGATCGCCGAGATGAAGACGGGCGAAGGAAAGACGCTCGCGGCCACCATGCCCCTTTACCTCAACGCCCTGACGGGGAGGGGCTGCCACCTCGTCACGGTGAACGACTACCTGGCGAGGCGCGACGCGGCCTGGATGGGCCCCATCTACAATTTCCTGGGCCTCAGCGTCGGCGTCATCGTCCACGGCCTCACCGACGAGGAAAGGCGAGCCGCCTACGCGGCCGACATCACCTACGGCACCAACAACGAGTTCGGGTTCGACTACCTCCGCGACAACATGAAGTTCGCCCTCGAGGACTACGTCCAGAGGGAGTTCCACTACGCCATCGTCGACGAGGTCGACAGCATCCTGATCGACGAGGCGAGGACCCCGCTCATCATTTCGGGCCCCTCCGAGGAGTCCACGGACAAGTACTACCGCATCAACCAGATCATCCCGGGGCTCCGGCGCGAGAAGGACTACACGATCGACGAGAAGGCACGGACCGTCGTCCTCACCGAGGAGGGCGTCGCCCGGGTGGAGAAGTCCCTGAAGGTCCAGAACCTCTACGACCCGCGCAACATCGAGCTGCTGCACCACGTCAACCAGGCCCTCAAGGCGCACACCCTCTTCAAGCGCGACGTGGACTACGTCGTGAAGAACGGCGAGGTGCTCATCGTCGACGAGTTCACGGGCCGGCTCATGCCGGGCCGTCGCTACAGCGAGGGCCTCCACCAGGCCCTCGAGGCGAAGGAGGGTGTCAAGATCGAGCGGGAGAACCAGACGCTCGCCTCGGTCACCTTCCAGAACTACTTCCGGATGTACGAGAAGCTCGCGGGCATGACGGGCACGGCCGACACGGAGGCGGCCGAGTTCAAGGAGATCTACAACCTCGAGGTCGTGGTGATCCCCACGAACATGCCCATGATCCGGACGGACCACCCCGACGTGATCTACCGGACGGAGCGCGAGAAGTTCGAGGCCGCCATCGAGGAGATCAAGGAGCTGCACAGGCAGGGCAGGCCGGTGCTCGTCGGGACCATCTCCATCGAGAAATCGGAAAAATTGAGCGGCATGCTCTCCCGCCAGGGGGTCAAGCACCACGTCCTGAACGCGAAGCACCACGAGCGGGAGGCCGAGATCATCGCCCAGGCCGGCCAGCGCGGCGCCGTGACGATCTCGACGAACATGGCGGGCCGCGGGACCGACATCAAGCTCGGAGAGGGGGTCGCCCAGCTCGGCGGCCTGCACATCCTCGGCACGGAACGCCACGAGAGCCGCCGGATCGACAACCAGCTTCGCGGCCGGTCGGGGCGCCAGGGCGACGCGGGTTCGTCGCGGTTCTACCTGTCCATGGAGGACGACCTGCTGCGGATCTTCGGCGGCGAGCGCATGGGGGCGATCATGGACAAGATCGGGATGGAGGAAGGCCAGCCGATCGAGTCCAACCTCCTGACCCGGCAGATCGAGGCCGCCCAGAGGAGGGTGGAGGCCCACAACTTCGACATCCGGAAGCACCTCCTGGAGTTCGACAACGTGATGAACGTCCAGCGCGAGGCCATCTACGAGCAGCGCAAGGCCGTCCTGAAGGGCGAGGACCTCTGGGGCATGCTCGAGGAGATGCTCGACGAGGTTGTCGAGACCACCGTCGGGGAGTACGTCGACGAGAAGCAGCACCCCGAGGAATGGAACCTCAAGGGCCTCGACGACATGGTGTACCAGCTCTTCTCGCTGAGGCTGCGCTTCAGCGAGCCCGGGCGCAATCCCGGGGGGGCCGAGCAGATGCAGGAGGAGATCCGAAGGGCCGTCCTGGAGCACCTGCGCCGGAAGGAGGCCGACTTCGGGAAGCCCCTGTGGGATTACCTGATGAAGGTCATCATGCTGCAGTCCATCGACACCTTCTGGAAGGACCACCTCCTGGGCATGGACCACCTCCGGGAAGGAATCGGCCTGCGGGGCTACGCGCAGAAGGACCCGGTCCGGGAGTACCAGAAGGAAGGCTACGAGATGTACCTGGACATGATGTACCGGGTCCGCCAGGACACCCTGCAGAAGCTCTCGCTCGTGCAGATCCAGCGTCAGGAGGAGGTGGAGGGGCTGCGGGACCGCACGCAGCGCGACGTCGTCGAGACCCACGGCACGGCAGGCGCCCCGGTGAAGCAGCTCAAGAGACAGGCTTCCGAGAAGGTCGGCCGGAACGACCCCTGCCCCTGCGGCAGCGGGAAGAAGTACAAGAAGTGCTGCGGGAAATAGATGCTGAAAACAGGGTCCAGGGTACAGGGAAGGGGCAGGCGTCCCGCCTGATTCACTTGAATAAGACAAGAGAGAACACGAGAAGGATCAGAAAATGTCCGTGACAGAGCAGAAATTCGAGGTTACCGGGTTCCAGGCCGGCGGGATCGCGGCGGGGATCAAGGAAGACGGGCGGAAGGACCTGGCGCTGCTGTACTCCGAGGTGCCGGCGAAGGCCGCCGGTGTCTTCACGACCAACGCCTTCAAGGCGGCGCCGGTGCTGCTCGACATGGAACGCATCCGAAGCGGCACGGCGAGGGCCGTCATCGTCAACAGCGGCAACGCCAACGCAGCCACCGGGGAGGAGGGCTACCGGGACGCCGTGAAGATGGCCCGCTTCTGCGCAGGGGCCCTCTCGATCGAAGAGGCCCAGGTGCTTGTTGCCTCCACGGGCGTGATCGGCCGCAAGTTCCCCATCGACAAGGTCGCCGGCAGCGTGAGCCGGCTCGTCCAGGGGCTCTCTCACGGGGGCATCCCCGAGGCGGCCGAGGCGATCATGACGACGGACCGGTACCCGAAGATCCAGTACCGGGAAGGGGCCGTCGGCGGCAGCGACGTCTGCATCTGCGGCATCGCCAAGGGGGCGGGCATGATCGAGCCCGGGATGGCAACGCTTCTGTCCTTTGTCCTCACCGACGCCGACATCGACGACCAGGCCATGAAGAGGGCGCTGCGGGAGGCCGTGGACCAGAGCTTCAACGCCATCAGCGTCGACGGCTGCATGAGCACCAACGACACGGTCCTCCTGCTGGCCAACGGCCTCGCGGGGAACCGCAAGATCCGCACCGCGACGCGTGACTACACCGTCTTTGCGGCGATGCTCACCGGGGTGATGACGGAGCTTGCCAAGATGATCGTGCGCGACGGCGAGGGGGCCACCAAGCTCATCGAGATCGCCGTCGAGGGGGCCCGGACGGCCGGCGACGCGAGAGCCGTGGCCTACCAGATCGCACGCTCCAACCTGGTCAAGACGGCCTTCTACGGGGGCGACCCGAACTGGGGGCGGATCCTTTCGGCGGCGGGGGCCGCGGGGGTCGCGCTCGACCCGGCGGCCGTCGAGCTGACCTTCGACGGCCTGCCGCTGTTCCGTCAGGGCCAGGGGATCTCGAGCCACCTGCAGGAACTCGCGGAGGTGATGAAGAAGGACCACATCCGGGTGGTCGTGAAGCTCGGCCGGGGCGCGAAGAGCTTCCGGGTCTTCAGCTCCGACCTGACCCTGGAGTACGTCAAGATCAACGCGCACTACACGACGTGAGTACGGCGTTAGGCATACGGCTCAAGGCGCAAGGCGATGAGGAGGACTTTCCTTTCATCGGCCCTTTGCCATAAGCCTTACGCCTTTTTTTATTTGCCAAATAGGTTTGATTGTGCTAACTAAGCCCGTTCTATCACTCACACCCTCGGATCGGCGGGCCTGTTGCCCTTCACGGGAAGGGTTCTCCGCCGGGTTGAAGGGGTGGAGGAATCAAACAGGAAGGAGAATCCCATGTCTACCGTATCGATGAAGCTGCTGCTCGAGTCCGGCGTCCACTTCGGTCACCAGACCAACAAGTGGAACCCCAAGATGAAACCCTATATTTTCGGCGCCCGCAACGGGATTTACATCATCGATCTCCAGCAGACGGTCGAGATGTTCAAGGGGGCCTACAACTTCGTGGTCAACACCGTCGCCGACGGAGGCGAGATCCTCTTCGTGGGCACGAAGAAACAGGCCCAGGAGTCCATCCGCGAGGAAGCCGAGCGCTGCGGGATGCCGTACGTGAACTACCGCTGGCTGGGCGGCATGCTCACCAATTTTTCCACCATCAAGAAGCGGATCGACCGCCTCAACGAGCTCGATGCGATGTTCAGCGACGAGTCGGTGAACGTCTTCCCGAAGAAGGAGATCCTTCTCTACCAGAAGGAAAAGGAGAAGCTCGACAGGGTGCTCGGAGGGATCCGCCGGATGAAGGGCGCCCCTTCCGCCGTCTTCGTCGTCGATCCCAAGAAAGAGGACATCGCGGTCCACGAGGCGCGCAAGCTGGGCATCCCCGTCGTGGCCATCGTGGACACGAACTGCGACCCCGACGTGGTCGATTACATCATCCCCGGAAACGATGACGCGATCCGTGCGATCAAGCTCTTCTCGGCCCGGATCGCCGACGCCGTCCTCGAGGGGAAGCAGAAATTCGAGGAGAAGCTCCAGGCGCAGAGCGACAAGACGCCGGCCCCCGAGGCGAAGCAGGAGGAAGAGGTCGAGACGGACGTGCCCGAAAGCATCGAGCTCAAGGGGACGGAGACGGGCTCGGAGCAGCCTGCGGGCTGAACGGAACCAGACACATCCCGATGACGAGGAGGTACAGGTCCATTGGAAATTGCAGCTGATCTCGTAAAAGAGTTGAGAGTGAAAACGGGCGCCGGCATCATGGACTGCAAGGAAGCCCTGAGGGCATCGAACGGCAACTTCGACAAGGCCGTCGACTTCCTGCGCGAAAAGGGGCTTTCAGCGGCCACGAAGAAGTCCTCCCGCGCCACGAAGGACGGCCTGATCGCGTCCTACATCCACATGGGCGGGAAGGTCGGCGTGATGATCGAGGTGAACTGCGAGACGGACTTCGTCGCCAAGACGGAGACCTTCAAGAACCTGACGCGCGATCTCGCCATGCACGTCGCCGCGATGAACCCCCTGTACGTGAAGCCCGAGGACGTTCCCGAGGCCACCCTGCAGCGGGAGAAGGACATCTACCGCAAGCAGGTCATCGCCGAGGGAAAGCCGGAGAAGATCGCCGACAAGATCGTCGAGGGCAAGCTCAAGAAGTTCTACGAGGAAGTCTGCCTGATCAAGCAGAAGTTCATCAAGGACACGAACATGACGGTCGAGGACCTCATCAAGGCGGCCATCGCCGCGACGGGGGAGAACATTATCGTGAAGCGCTTCGTCCGCTACCAGCTCGGCGGCGACGAGGCGGCGGACAACGCGCTGTAAGGCGACGCGCCCGAAGGGCGGGTCGGCAGGGGCGTCGGAGACATGGCGGCCGCAGGCAAGGCAGCATACAAGCGGGTTCTCCTGAAACTGAGCGGAGAGGCCCTGATGGGCAAACGCTCGTTCGGGATCGATTCCGATACGGTCCAGGCCATAGCCGGCGAGATCCGGGACGTGGTGCGGATGGGCGTGGAGATGGGCGTCGTCATCGGCGGCGGGAACATCTTCCGGGGCGTCGAGGGCAGCGCCCGGGGCATGGAACGGACCCAGGCCGACTACATGGGGATGCTCGCCACGGTGATCAACAGCCTGGCCCTGCAGAGCGTTCTCGAGGGGATGGGAGTGAAGTGCAGGGTCCAGACGGCCATCGAAATGCGCGAGGTGGCCGAGCCCTACATCCGCCGCAGGGCTTCCCGGCACCTCGAGAAGGGGCGGGTCGTCCTCTTCGCCGCCGGGACGGGGAACCCCTACTTCACGACGGACACGGCGGCCGCCCTGAGGGCTGCCGAGATCCAGGCCCAGGTCATTTTGAAGGCCACGAAGGTCGACGGGGTCTACGACAGGGATCCCGTGAAGCATTCCGGGGCCAAAATGTTCAAAAAAATAAGCTATACCGAGGCCTTGACAAAAAACCTCAAAGTGATGGATGCAACTGCGATTTCGCTGTGCCGCGACAACGAGATCCCCATCCGGGTGTTCAATATCGCAAAGAAGGGGAATATCAAGTCCGTCGTTTGCGGCAAACCCGTGGGAACCGTTGTGGGAGGATGACATGAGCGAGATGACCGACCTCGTCTTTTCAGAGATGAGGGACAATATGGAGAAGAGCGTCAAGTTTCTCGAGAAGTCCTTCAGCAAGCTGCGGACGGGCAGGGCGTCGCTCGCCCTGCTGGACGGGATCAAGGTGGACTATTACGGTGTCCCCACGCCGATCAACCAGGTCGCGTCCCTGTCCGTTCCCGAGAGCCGCCTGATCCAGATCTCGCCCTGGGATTCGAGCGTGATCCCCGCGATCGAGAAGGCCATCCAGAAGTCCGAGCTGGGGCTCAACCCGGTCAACGACGGGAAGATCGTACGGATCAACATCCCGGCCCTCACCGAGGAACGGCGCAAGGAGCTGGTCAAGGTCGTACGGAAGATGGCCGAGGAGGGGAAGGTGAAGCTTCGCAACCTTCGCCGCGACGCCAACGAGGAGCTCAAGAAACTCAAGAAGGATGGGGACATTTCCGAAGACGAGCTCTTCAAGCTCCAGGCCGACGTCCAGAAGGTCACGGACGACTTCATCGAGAAGACGGAGAAGGTGCTTCAGGCCAAAGAGAAGGAGATCATGGAAATCTGAGGAGTTCCTCGCAGGCCGGCAAGACAGGATGAGGAGCCTACGGGCTCCTTATTTTTTACCGTCCGGCCGGGGATGAAACATCCCTTGAAAATGTCCGCCGGCTGTGATAGTCAAGCGAAAATTCATTATTGAAAATCGATAAATAGAGCCTGAATGGATCGACTCGACAAAACCCGCCTTCCGCGGCACATCGCCATCATCATGGACGGCAACGGGCGGTGGGCCCGGAAGCACTCCCTGGGCCGAATCGCAGGTCACCGGAAGGGGACGGAGTCGGTGCGGAGCGTTGTCGAGGCCTGTCGAAGAATCGGGATTCCCTTTCTTACCCTGTACGCCTTTTCCTCGGAAAACCGGAGCCGCCCCGAGAAGGAAGTCGAGGCCCTCATGGGCCTCCTGGAGCGCTACCTGAAGTCCGAGCTCGAAACCATGACGAAGAACAACATCCGCCTGCTTGCGATCGGCGAGACAGCGGCTCTCCCGTCCGGGGTGAAGGCCGTCCTGGACGAGACGATCGCGAAAACGGCAGGCAACACGGCCATGACGCTGACCCTCGCCCTGAACTACGGCGGTCACGACGAGATCCTCCATGCGGTGAGGCGGATCGTCGACGATGCCCGGCGGGGAATCATCGAGTCCCGGGACGTTACGGAGCAGCGTTTTGAGGACTATCTCCACACGAAGGGCATCCCGGACCCCGACCTGCTCATCCGGACCAGCGGGGAGTACCGCGTTAGCAACTTCCTCCTGTGGCAGATGGCCTACACGGAATTCTATTTCACGGAGACCCTCTGGCCCGATTTCCGTGAGGAACATCTCGTCGAGGCCATCCTCGAGTACCAGAAGCGGGAGCGGCGGTTCGGGCTGACCAGCGACCAGGTGCATAAGAAGCGATCATGACCGGTTCACACGCCAAGAGGTGGGTCACGGGCATCGTCGCCGTGCCCGTCCTTTTCTCCATCGTATTCTTCGGATCGGAAGGGGTCTTCGCAGGCTTCATCCTCGCGGTCACCGCCGTGGCCATCCTCGAGTACAACCGGCTCGTCTTCGGGCAGGCGGGAGGCGTGGAGAAGCGCGCCCTGATGTTCTTCGGACTTCTCGCGCCCCTGGCCGCGGCCGTGTCGGGGCCCGGGGCGCTGCTGGCCGTCACGGTCCTGTCGACCCTGCTGGTCTTCATCCTCACCCTCTTCGGCGCGAAGGAAGGCGCCCTCGACCTCAACCCCATCGCCCGCTACGCCCTGGGCACCCTGTACCTGCCGGTGATGCTCTCCCACTTCATCCTGCTCCGGGAGGGGGACAGGGGGGTGCTCTGGATCTTCTTTGTCATCGTGCTGGCCTTTTCCGGCGACATCGCCGCCTTCTACGTGGGCAGGATCTTCGGCCGCCGGAAGCTGATGCCGCACGTCAGCCCGGGGAAGACCGTGGAGGGGCTGCTGGGTCTTGCCGCGGGAAGCGTGGCGGGCTGCCTGCTTTACCGGTATTTCCTGCTGCCGGAGGTGCCCGCAGGGCACATCGCCGTCATCGGCCTTGCGGGAGGGGTGATCGGGCAGCTCGGGGACCTTTTCGAGTCTCTGATCAAGAGGGCATCGGGCGCGAAGGATTCAGGGGGGATCCTGCCGGGGCACGGCGGGATCCTCGACCGGCTCGACTGCCTGCTGTTCATCGTGCCCTTTGTCTACTACTACAGGACGTTCGTGCTCTCGTGAAGAAGATCGCCATACTCGGCTCGACCGGGTCGATCGGGGTCGGCGCCCTCGACGTGGTCTCGAAAAACCCGGGGCGGCTCGAAGTCGTCGCCCTGGCGGCCGGCCGCAACATCGACCTGCTGAGCGAGCAGGTCCGCCGCTTCCGACCCTCGGTGGTTTCCGTCATCGACGAGGAACACGCCCGCAGGCTCGGGGAGAGGCTCGGGGCGGATCGGTCCACGACCATCCTCTGGGGTGAGGAGGGCTACCGCAGCGTCGCCTCGGTCCCCGCCGCCCGGCTCGTCCTCTCGGCCATCGTCGGAGCGGCGGGACTGGTCCCCACGCTCGAGGCCATCGAGGCGGGAAAGGACGTGGCCCTGGCGAACAAGGAGACGCTCGTCACGGCCGGGCCGCTGGTCATCGAGCGGGTTCGATCGAAGGGGGTCCGCCTCATCCCGGTCGACAGCGAGCACAGTGCCGTCTTCCAGTGCATTGAAGGCAACCCGAAGGCCAGCGTGCACCGCGTGATCCTCACCGCCTCGGGAGGGCCTTTCCTGAGGGCCTCGCGGGAGGAGCTCGCGGTGGTGACCGTCGCCGGCGCGCTCCGGCACCCGAACTGGGCGATGGGCAGGAAGATCACGATCGACTCGGCCACCATGATGAACAAGGGGCTCGAGGTGATCGAGGCCCGATGGCTCTTCGGGATCGACTACGACCGGATCGACGTGGTCGTCCACCCCCAGAGCATCGTGCATTCCCTCGTGGAGTTCGTCGACGGGTCCGTCCTGGCGCAGATGGGGAAACCCGACATGCGGGGCCCCATCTCCTATGCCCTTTTCTACCCCGAGCGGGCACCGGGGGGCTTCCCCCCCTTCAGGCCGGCCGACGCGGGCCGGCTCGAATTCCTGCCCCCCGACGTCGAGCGCTTTCCCTGCCTGCGGCTGGGGTACGAGGCGGGGAGGGCGGGAGGCACCATGACGGCGGTCATGAACGCGGCCAACGAGGCGGCGGTCCACGCGTTTCTGGAAGGACGCATCGCGTTCACGGACATCGCACGCATCATCGAAGGCGTGATGTCCCGCCATGCGCCCGTCGACCTCTCCTCCGTGCAGGACGTCCTGTCGGCCGATGCCTGGGCCAGGGGGCAGGCGGAGGAAATCATGAGCAAAGGAACAGGGTGACTTTTCCATGGGTGTCAACGTCGTATCGGTCATCATACTGCTGGGGGTGCTGATCTTCGTCCACGAACTGGGGCATTTCCTGCTCGCCAAGTCCCTCGGGGTGGGCGTCCTGAAGTTTTCGCTGGGGTTCGGCCCGCGGCTCATCGGGAAAAAGGTCGGCGAGACGGAGTACATGATCTCCCTCGTGCCGCTGGGGGGCTATGTCAAGCTGCTCGGGGAGTCGGACACCGACGACGTGCAGCCCGTGGACGAGAAGCGTTCGTTCGTGAAGCAGCACGTCCTGAAGAAGATCGCCATCGTCATCGCCGGGCCGATGTTCAATTTCCTCTTCGCCGTCCTGGCCTTCGCGGCGATCTACATGGTGGGGGTGCCCAGCCTGACGCCGGAGATCGGCAGCGTCCAGCCGGGGTCCCCCGCCGAGGCCGCGGGCATCCGGGCCGGAGACCGCGTCGTCGCCATCGACGGAAGCGCGGTGGTCCGCTGGAGCGACCTGGCCGAGACGGTCGCGAAGAGCGGGGGCCGGGAACTCGTCGTGAAGGTGAACCGGGAGGGGGTTCCGCAGGACATCCGCGTGAAGCCGGAATCGACGAAGGGCAAGACCCTCTTCGGCGAGGACGTGGACACCTGGAAGATCGGCGTGGGGGCCTCGAAGAACACCTTCGTCGAACGGCAGAACCCCGTGCGCGCCCTGTGGTCGGGCGTCGAACAGACGTGGAACATCACGGAGCTGACGATCATCAGCATCGTCAAGATGATCCAGGGGATCGTCTCCCCCGACTCCCTCGGGGGGCCCATCGCGATCGCGCAGATGGCGGGGGCCCACGTCAAGAAGGGCATCATGAATTTCGTCTTCTTCATGGCGCTGCTCAGCATCAACCTGGCCGTGCTGAACCTCCTGCCCATCCCCGTGCTGGACGGGGGGCACCTGCTGTTCTTTCTCGTGGAGCTGGTCACGGGCAGGGAGGTCAACATCCGCTGGCGGGAGCGCGCGCAGCAGGTGGGGTTCTTCATCCTGGTGATGCTGATGATCTTCGTGTTTTACAACGACATCATGCGGATCTTCGGGGAGTGACGTCGGCACATGATCACACTGGCCATCGACACGGCGACGAAAACGGCGGGGGTGGCCCTGCTCGACGATGATCGGATCCTGGCGGAGTATTTCTACGACCTTGCCGTGAACCACTCCGAAACGGTGCTGCCCGCCGTTCACCGCGCGCTCGAACGGGCGGGGCTCGGCATCGCCGACGTGGGACTCATCGCGCTGACCGTGGGGCCCGGGTCCTTCACGGGACTGCGCATCGGTGCGAGCACGGTGAAGGGTCTCGCCCTCGCGGCGAAAACGCCCGTCGTCGGCGTCTCCACCCTCGAAGCGCTCGCCTATAATGCCGTCGGCTGCCCCTGGGCCATCTGCCCCCTGCTCGACGCGCGCAAGGGGGAAGTCTATGCCGGGCTCTACCGTGCAGACGGGGAAGGGTACCCCGAGCCGCTGGCAAAGGAGCGGGTCGCAACCCCGGGGGAAATCGTGCCGCATGTGCAGGGGCACGCCCTGTTCCTCGGCGACGGGCTCGCGGCGGCGGCGGGGCTCATCGCGGGGCGGCCGGGGGACATCACGCATTTCCTGCCGCCCAACCTGCAGTCGATCCGCGCGTCGAGCGTCGCGATCATCGGCCGAAGGAGGAGGCAGCGGGGCGAGGCCCTCGACCTGACCACCTTCGTTCCCCGGTACCTGCGACGCTCCGAGGCCGAGATCCGGTTCGGGAAAGAACGTGACGGCGGGGCCTTGCGCTCGCGCGGAGGATGAATTTTCGGGTTCCTCGCTATTCTGAGTGGGTAAATTCTTGAAGCCGGTCGGTGTCAGTGATAGACCGTTGTTTCATGAGAGACACGGACCTTCTTCAATTAGCGTTAGGGTTGGCCCCACCGTGGAAGGTGGTGAGTTGTCAGTTCGAGGCCGAGCAGCGACGC
>MVQS01000390.1 GCA_002067855.1 Syntrophaceae bacterium PtaB.Bin038 | reverse complement strand
CCACCCCTACCTCGACGCGAGCAGCAACGGCCTGACCTACCTCGTGGAGCACCTCAAGGACGAGGAGATCGCCGGGCACGTGACGCTGTTCAAGGGGGAGCGGTCGTTGGTGGCGGAGATGGGGGCACGCCTCCTCTAGGATCAGGGACGTTGTTTACTAATTAGAATAACTTTTACCGTTCAGGCTCCACATCGATTTATTCTAATTAGTAAACAACGTCCCTAGTCCTTTTTGGTTTGGTCGCCGCCCCGCTGGAGGTACGCCATCCGGATATCGACGCTGGAGCGATTGCCGAGGCAGTCGAAGTTCTCGGCGAGCCAGCGCCCCGCCGTCTCCCGCCCCCGGTCGCGCAGGTTCGTGAGGAATTCCCAGTTGCTCACGAACTTGGTGGCCACTCCCAGGTCCTTCAGCGCCTCGTCGGCTCGGACGGAGTGCACGAGCACGTGCTTGAGCTTCTCCCGGTACTCGTCGCGGATCCATTTCTCCTCGAGCAGCTTGACGACGAAGGCGATGGCGCGGAGCTCCTTCAGCAGGGAGGCGTTGAAGGTGATCTCGTTGAGGCGGTTCTCGATTTCCATGGCCGTTTTCGGGATCTCGTCGCGCTCGATGGGGTTGATGTGGAGGATCACGATGTCGCGGGACTTGGTGTAGTAGAACAGGGGGAAGAGGGAAGGGTTTCCCATGTAGCCCCCATCCCAGTAGTACTCCCCGTCGATCTCCACGGCCTTGAAGAGATTGGGCAGGCACGACGAGGCGAGGACGACCTCGGGGGTGATCTCTGCGTTGCGGAACACGCGGACCTGGCCCGTTCGGACGTTCGTTGCGCTGACGAAGAGGTCGACGCAGTCGCAGCGGACGAGCTCCTCGAAGTCGATGCAGCTGCGGAGCATCTCCCGCAGGGGGTTGAAGTCGAGGGGGTTGAACTGGTAGGGCGACAGCATCCGCGTCCAGGTGCTGAAAAGCGCGAAGGTCAGTCCGGAGAGCGCCGCCGCGCCGGGCCATGATTTCTCCATGGGCCACTGGCGCACGGGGCTGTACAGCGCACCCGCCTTGCTCACCTCCCGCCAGAGCGCCTCCAGGGCCTCCCGGGCCCCCTCGGGCCCCCCTCGCATGGCGCCCCAGCCGTAGGCGACTGCATTGAGGGTGCCCGCGCTCGTCGCCGAGATCCCCTCGAACTCGATCCGCCCGTCCTCGAGAAAGCGGTCCAGCACGCCCCACGCGAAGGCCCCGTGGGCCCCCCCGCCCTGAAGGGCGAGATTGACGGTCTTCTTCGTTTTCCCGGCCATGGATTCCCCCTGCTTTCGCGGATTGTCGTTTCGACCCCGACAGTAAGGGAAGTCGAGGCGGCTGTCAACGCGAAAGCCCGGGACGGGTCATCGTCGGTGAGCGGCCGGAGCCCGGGCGCCTTCCAGGCCGCAGAGCCCCGTCACGATTCGATGCAGGTTCGCCACCGACTCTCCCGTCGACTCGAAGTAGCGGTCCCGCAGCTCCGTGATGAGCAATCCCCGGTAGTCTTCGAGGAAGGTGCCGAGCATGTCGCCGATGGGAATCTCCCCCCAGCCGACGGGCATGTGGGCATCGCCGCGCCCGAAGGGCACGAGGTGGGTCTGCTGCTTCTCGTGGTGGTGGATGGAAAGACCGAAGTTGTCGTGGACGTGGGCGTGGGCGATGAGGGGCGCCAGGTCGGCGGCCGCGTCGACGGGGTCGAAGCCGTAGAACTTCGCGGCCATGTACAGGTGGCCCGTGTCCAGATTGATCCGCACGTTGGGCCTCGAGATCTTCAGGACCATCTCCCGGAGCGCCTCGGGACTCTCCCCGTAGCAGTAGGGGGAGTGGTAGAGGTACGGCCGGGCGTTCTCGATGCAGATGCAGACGTCGGGGAACTCGTCGGCGAGGTCTCGGATGGCGCAGGCCTCGCGGTCGAGCAGGGTTTCCCGGTCGTTCTCCGAGAGAATCACGTGGCCGGGCACGGCGAAGGTTTCTTCCGCCACGTAGCGGCCCGCGTGGTAGACGACGATGCCAGAGCCGATTTCCAGGGCGAACTCCAGGCTCGCCCGGAAGACCTGGTAGTGCAGGGCCCCGTGGTCCCGGTCCATGAGGTTCAGGGGGTTGGGGGAATGCACGCTGTAGACGAACTCGTAGCGGTGCAGGAGGTCACGGACGGCGGCGACGCGATCGCGGTTGATCCGCCCGTGAACGATGGCGTCCAGGCCGTGGACGGGGATCTCCACGGCGCCGAGCCCCAGGCCGCTGAAATGATCCAGATCGCGCTGCAGGAGATCCAGCCGCCCGTCGATGCGGACCTCGTCGATCTTGCTGCCTACCTTGGGCATGTGGAAAACACCTCCTGTCCGGACACGAAGGTCTTGAGGATGCGCGGCACGCCGTCGGGCCGCTGCACCAGGATGAAATCCGCCGCCTTGCCCACCTCGAGCGATCCCTTTTCGGCGTCCATGCCGACGGCCCGCGCGGCCCGCAGGCTGGCCATGTTGACGGCCTCGTGCAGCGGCACGATGCTCAGCGATTCGAGGGCGAAGACGGCGTGCAGGATCGTCATGGGGGCGTAGTCGGAACAGAGGATGTCGCCGCATCCCGCCTCGATGGCCCTCCGGGCGCTGAGGTTGCCGCCCTGGGAGGCCCCCCGCAGGACGTTCGGCGCGCCGAGGCAGACGTGCAGACCCGAGTCGGCCGCCGCCCGGGCGGTCTCCATGTTGACGGGGAATTCGGAGATGGCGACGGAGCGCTCCCGGAGCCATCGGATCTTTTCCTTCGAGTCGTCGTCGTGGGACGCCATCGGGATGCCCAGCGACCGGCACAGCCCGGTCATGTGCTCGAGCCTCGCCGCGGCTTTCGTTTGCGAGCGGATCTTGCGCTCGATGATCTCGTCGACCTCCGCCTTAACCTTGCCGTAGACGCGGCGGTAGTAGTTCTCGAACGCCGCCGCCTCTCGGAACTGCCCCTGCCCGGGCGTGTGATCCATGAGGGAGAGCAACTGGATCTTCCCCCCTTTGAGGAGGGCCTCCAGCCGCGGCACCGCCGCCTCGTCGGTGATCTCGAAGCGGGCGTGCACCCGGGTGTCCACGACCATGCGCGGCGCGAGCTCCGCGATGCGCTCGATCACCGCGGCGGCCCGGTCGTTGCACCTCACGCCGATCTCGCCCTCGGCGAAGGAGACGGCGTGAAAGATGGTCGTCACGCCGCAGGCGGCGAGCTTCTTGTCCAGCTCGACGAGGACGATGTCCAGGGGGAATCGGGTGTTCGGCCGCGGCTCGAGATCCTTCTCCAGGGCGTCGCTGTGCAGGTCGATGAACCCGGGCAGAAGCCAGGCCCCGCCGGCGTCGATCCGGCGGCAACCCCGGGCGGCGTCAGAGCCGCCGACGCGGGCGATGCATGCGCCTTCCACGACGAGCGAAGCCTCTTCGAGGATTTCCGCCGGCGTCACGACGCGGGCGTTTTCGATGACGAGTGTTTCAGTGCGGGCCATGTTCCCTGTTCCCGTTGGACATTTCCAGTACGCGGTCGGCGATGGCCTCCATGGAGGCCCGGTCGTGGAAGATGCCGATCATCGAGGTCCCTTTCCGCTTGAGCTCCCTCAGCAGGCCGAGCACGATGTCCTGCGATTCCCGGTCCAGCGAGGCCGTGGGCTCGTCGAGGAGCAGCAGGCGCGGTTCCCAGATGACGGCCCGGGCGATGTTGATGCGCTGCTGCTCGCCGCCGCTGAAGGTGGCCGGATAGGTGTCGTGCAGCTTCGCGGGGATCTTGAGCCGCTCCAGCAGCGCCGAGGCCCGCCGCCGGGCCTCGGCGGGGTCCTCGCCCAGCCTGAGCAACGGCTCGGCGACCACGTCCACGGCGGCCACCCGCGGGATGACCCGGAGAAACTGGGAGACATAGCCCATTTCGCTGTTGCGGACCTGGAGGATCGTCTGCTCGGCGCAGCTGGCAAGGTTCACCCGCCCGCAGCGCGCCGAGTCGAACCAGGTCTCGCCCGTCGTGGGCAGGTAGGTCCCGTAGATGCACTTCAGGACGGAGCTCTTGCCCGAGCCGCTGCGGCCCGCGAGGCCGAGAAACTCGCCGGGCGTGACCCGGAAGGAGACGCCGCTGAAGCCCTCGATGACCTTCCCGCCGAGGATGTGGAGCGTGAACGTCTTGGACAGGTTCCGTACGTCAAGCATTCCCGTGATTCTCTTTCACCCTTCGCCTTCAGCCCTGCGCCTTTTGCCTACAGCTGCGAGCTGACCAGCAGCTGCGTGTAGCCGTGCTGCGGGTCCTCGAAGACCTGGTCCGTCAGGCCCGACTCGACGACACGCCCGTGGCGCATCACCAGCGTGCGCTGGCACAAGAGCCGGATAACGCCCAGGTCGTGGGAGACGACGATCATCGCGATCCCGAGTTCCCGCTGGAGACTCCGGATCAGGTCGAGCACGCGCGCCTGCACCGAGAGGTCAAGCCCCGTCGTCACCTCGTCGAGCAGCAGCACCTGCGGGTTGTTCGAGAGCGCCTTGGCGATCTGCACACGCTGCTGCATGCCGCCGCTGAAGTTCACCGGCGGCTCGTCCATGCGCTCCACGGGGATCTCCGTGCGCCGGAGCAGATCGGCGGCCCGCCGGCGGATCTCCGAGACGTTCCGCCAGCCCGCGGCCAGGAGCTTCTCGGCGATGTTGCCGCCGGAGCTGACCTGCATCCGGAGCCCCAGGGTCGGGTTCTGGTAGACGATCCCCATGGCGCGGCTCCGGACCTGGCGCCGGCGGAAGGAGCTCGCCTCCAGCAGATTCTGCCGCGGCGCGTCCTGACCGTTGTTCAGGTAGACCTCCCCGGCCGTGGCATCGTACTCGAAGTGGATGAGCCGCACGAGCGTGCTTTTGCCCGAGCCGCTTTCGCCCACCACGCCCAGCACCTCGCCGGGGTAGACCTCCAGCGAGACGCCGCCGCAGCCCACGACGGTGCCGCAGCGACTGCAGCGGTTCCCCTCGTCGGCCGCAACGCCGCCGGGCAGACAGTGGTCGCATCCCTCGCCGAAGAGCTTGGTGAGCCCGCGCACCTCCAGGAGCGGCTTCATCGGCTGCACCTCTTGTCGCAGTATCCCGTGTCCGAGCAGAACCAGAGCCGTCGGCCCGAGACGTCGTCGATGATCTCGTCGAGGTAGGTGTCCGTCGCGCCGCAGCGCTCGCAGGCCCTTCCCTTGAAGTCCTCCACCCTGAACCGGTAGTCCTCGAATTCCAGCGGGACGACGGGCGTGTAGGGCGGCACGGCGTAGATGCGCTTCTCGCGCCCCGCGCCGAAGAGGTAGAGGGTGTCCGCCATGTGAAGCTTGGGGATGTCCCAGCGGGGGATGGGGCTCGGGTCCATGATGTAGCGGCCGTTGACCGTCACGGGGTAGCGGTAGCCGATGGTGATCTCGTCGAACTTCACGATGTCCTCGTAGAGGAAGAGCCACATGCGGCTGTAGTCCGCCTCGGCGTGCATGCGCCGCGTGACGGCCTCCGAGGGCTCCACCTCGCGCAGCGCCTCGGGATAAGGCACTTGAAGAACGAGGATCTGCCTCTCCGTCATGGGCTCCTCGGGGATGCGGTGGCGCGTCTGGATGAGGGTCGCCTCGCGCGTGTCCGTCGTGATCCTCACGCCCGTCACCACGTTGACGAAGCGCTTGATGTTGACGGCGTTCACGCTTCCGTCGCAGCCCTGGTCGATGACCTTGAGGATGTCCTCGGGCAGGACGATGGAGAGCGTGATCTGGATGCCGCCCGTCCCCCAGCCGCGCGCCACGGGCAGCTCCCGCGAGCCGAAGGGCACCTGGTAGCCGGGGATGGCGACGGCCTTGAGGATCTTGCGCCGGATCTCGCGCTTCGACACCTCGTCGAGGAAGGCGTAGTTGTAGTCGAGCCGCTTTGCGCGGCCGTCACGTTTGTTTCGGTTGATCCACTCGCTGAGCGTCATAGATCTCCTTTGCCCTGCGCAGGCGGTCGAGGTCCGACTGGAAGTCCACGTAGTGAGGGAGCTTCCAGTGGTTGCAGAATCCCATCGACTCGATCCCGTCGACGTGGGACAGGACGAACTCGCCGTCCTCCGAGGGGGACGCGTTCGTCCCCGTCTGCATGGAGCGGTCCAGGATGGCCATGGAGATGGCCTTCACCTCGTTGTGGCCGAAGCACAGCCCGTAGCCGACGGTGAAGCGCGGCCCGTCGGTTTGGTCCGTGAACTTGGCGAGGATCTCCGCCTCGGTGACCTTGACCTCCCCGGCCGTGCAGGCCTCCCCCGTCAGGGGGTGCCGGACGCGAAGCGGCAGGTACCCCACGCGCAGCTCGCCGATGGTGGGATGGATGTTGCCGTAGCCCCGCATGTTGGAGTAGGCCAGCAGCAGCAGCCCCCCGGTCTCGCCGCGGGCCAGGGTCTGCAGGGCCGCGCTCCGCGGCGCGGGAAACGGCAGCGAGTCCTTCGTCACGTCGAAGGGCGCGTCGGCCGCGGCCGGCCGCCGGGTCCCGACGATCAGGTTCTCCCGTCGCAGGATGTCGATGACCCTCGGGAACGTCTCGGGCAGGGGCTCCGCGGAGGCCGCACCGCGCAGGATCTCGTCAACGAGCCGCATCTTGCGAATCCGCGGGCCGTCGGCCGTCTCGAAGTTCAGCAGGCGCAGGGTGTAGTCGTTGGTCGGACCGAGGACCTGGCCGCCCGGGACGTCCTTGAAGGCGGCGGAGATGCGCCGGACGACCCGCATCCGGTCCGACGGCTGCGGGATCGAGTACCCCAGCCGGGGCCTCGTCGTGCGGTAGGCCCGCAGCAGGAAGGCCGCCTCCAGGGTGTCCCCCGCGGCCTGCCGGACGGCGAGGGCCGCCAGGTCGGGCGCGTAGAGGGACCCCTCGCTCATCACGCGGTCGACGAGGAGGAAGAGCTGGTCCCGGATCTGGTCTGCGCCCAGGGGCGCCGACGATCCTTTCATGCGCTCGAACTCGAACGCCCTGCAGGCGTTCTCGATGGCGTCGATGCCGCCCTTGACCGCCACGTAACCCATGTCAGTTCTCCATGATCCGGATCTCCGTCGAGCGGGGGATGCAGAGGATCCGGCCCGCGTCGTCGATGAAGACGGCGTCCACCCCCAGGGGGAACTCCGCGTTGGCCTCCCGCAGGTAACCCAGCTCGCGGGGCGCGAGCCCCCGGATTTCGCCCAGCCGGATCTCCTCCCGGATGCCCGGTCCCCTCAAAGACACGCGGGCCTCGTCCCCCTCGGCGAAGAGCAGGGATTTCACCCGGTAGACCACGGTCGCCGACGCATCCGGGTACTGGAGCGTTCCCCGCCTGGCCCGGAGGGTTTCCCCCCCGCTGTCGCCGCCGGCGACGATGAGAAAGTCCGCCTCGTGGGGTGCAGCGACGCGGCTTCGCGTGCGGCCCCAGATCGCCGCCTGGAGGCTCTCCGGCCCGCCGTCCCCGACGACGGCGAAGCGGACCTCGTGATCGAGCAGGCTCTCCAGCAGCGCGAGCAAAGGCCCCCATCGCCCGTTGTCCGCCGCGGGCGGCAGGACGTATACCCGTCCCGGCCGGCTCATGGCCTGCAGGAGACGGCGGAACGCCCGCTGGGAGATCATCTCTGCACTGGGGATCCGCATGTCAGGTCCTCTTCATGGTCTCGAAGTCCACGCGCGTCGCGGCGATGAGGGAGGCCGCCCGCCTCCTCCGGGCCTCGATCTTCCTGCTCTCGGCGGCCAGGAGGCGGTTCACGCGCTCCCGGAGGGCCCGGTTGGGGGAGGCGCCGATCGCCTCCACGGCCGCCCGGGCGATCGCCCGATCGGCGTCGTCGCCGAGCACCATCCCGTAGCCCCGGCATCCCCCGTAGTCGACCTCCGCCTCCGTGACGAGCACCTCGCCGAGGTAGAAGGCGGTCTCGTGGGAATCCATGGCCGACATCATCACGAGTCCCGTCACGGGACCCCGGACGACGGTGACGGCCTCCCCGGCCACGAGGCCGAGCAGTTTCCGCACGGCCGGTTCGGGCAGGTGCAGGATGCAGTCCGGGAGGTCCCTGTCGGCGGCCGAAGGCGCCTGTTTCATGGCTCGATCTCCACCCCGAAACTGTAGCCGTGCGCCTCGAAGCCCAGGGACCGGTAGAAGCGGTGGGCCTCACAGCGGTTGCGGTTGCTCGAGAGCACCATCTTGTAGCACTGCTTCTCGCGGCACAGACCCAGGGCGAAGCGCATCATGGCCGCCCCGATGCCTCTGCCCCGCCAGCCCTCGCGGACGACGACGTCCTCCACGATGCCCGAGGGGGCCCCGAAGTGCGCGAAGTTGTCCATGATGAGAAGGCAGAAGACGCCCAGGACCTGCCCGTCGAGGGCGGCCAGGTAGAGGCGGTAGTCGGGGTAGCGCCGCATTTTCTCGAAAAGCGCCCGCGCACCGGCGGCATCGAGCACTCGGCCGTTGTCCATGCCGAGCTGCCCGAAGAGGGGCATGACCGCCGGCAGATCCTCCGCCTGTGCCTCCCGGATCTCCAGGTCCTGGATGAGACGCTCGTCCATGATCAGGTGTACCTCTTGCGGATCACGGCGCTCAGACGGTCCACGAGCGCCACGGTGACGACGATGACGATGAGGATCGTCGTCACGTCCTGGTTTTCGTAGCTGCGAAGCTTGTCGTAGAGGTAGACGCCGATGCCCCCCGCGCCGGTGAACCCGAGGATGGTCGCCGATCGCACGTCGCTCTCGAAGCGGTAGAGGGTCATGGAGACGAAGAAGGGCGTGATCTGGGGGATGACGCCGAAGCGGATCACCTTGACGGGCCCGGCGCCCGTGGCCATGAGCGCCGTCACCGGCTCGGGCTGCACGTTCTCGATGCCCTCGGAGAAGAGCTTGATGAGCACCCCCGAGGTGTGGACGCCGAGCGCGAGGATGCCCGGCATGGGGCCGAGCCCCACGGCCGACACGAAGAGGAGCGCCCAGACCAGCTCGTTGATGGAGCGCGAGAGGTTGGCGAAGAACCGGGTCAGCGTGTACAGCGCCTTGCGGAGAGCCCGGGAGGCGAACTGCCCGCCCGGGATCAGGATCTCCAGGGTGTTGCGGGAGGCGAGAAACGCCAGCGGGAAGGCGATCCCCACCGAGAGGATGAGGGCCAGGAAGGCCATCTGCACCGTCTCCAGCATCGAGACCAGGTAGCGGTTGAGGTTCGGGCCCTTCAGGCTCGGCGGGAAAAAGCCGCTGTCGGCGACCTCCGGATTGCCCCCGAGGTAGACGAGCATGTTGCGCCAGCCGTCGAGCAGGGCCGACACGCTCATCTGTGTGGCCTGCCAGCTCCAGCTCACGAGGATCAGGGCCGACAGCGCGATGACGAGGTTGAAGGCGCTGAAAGGGTTTGTCCTTTTCTTGATTTCGGCAAGTGACATGGTTTTTCACAGGGAGGGGCGGGGCCCTCGGGCCGCCCGCCCCGTTCCCGTCTGGTGGAAGAAAGGAGCGGCATTACTTCTTCATTTTCTTCTGGACGTCCATCAGATCGCGGATGGCGTCGTAGGTCTTGTCCGCCACGGGGGCATACCCCTTGATCTTCAGCATCTCGAGCCCGGCCTTGTCGTTATAGGCGAGGAAGGCATCGGTCAGGGCCTTCTTCAGCGAAGCGGGCAGGTCCTTGCGGTAGGCCATGGGCGAGCCGGGGATCAGCTTCGACTTCCAGAGGATCTCGAAATCCTTCTCAGCCGCCCACTGCTTGCCCTCGCCGCGGGCCATGTCGAGGTCGTTGGTCGAGGCGGCGTCGATCTTGCCCGTCTTGATCGAGATCATCGAGGCCTCGTGGCTTCCGGAGTAGATGACCTTGGAGAAGTACTTTTCGGGGTCGATCTTCAGTTCGTTGAGGAAGTAGACCATGGGGACGAGCGTTCCGCTCGTGGAGTTCGGGTCCACGAAGGCCCAGACCTTGCCCTTCAGGTCGGCCATGGTCTTGAAGCCCGAACCCTTCTTCGTGATGATGAGGCCGTGGTAGCCCTTCGAGCCGTCCTTCGACACCTCGATGACGAAGGCCTCGGCGCCCGCGCGCTTGGAGGCCTCGACATAGGACTTGGGCCCGAAGTAGGCCAGGTCGATGTGCTTGAACTGCATGCCCGTGATGACGCCGGCGTAGTCCGTGGCCACCTTGACC
>MVQS01000389.1 GCA_002067855.1 Syntrophaceae bacterium PtaB.Bin038 | reverse complement strand
AGGTCGATGAGGAAGAACAGGATGTAGATCGTCAGCCCGATGGGGACCGAGACGGCGAGGCCGGCGAGAAAGATGTTCTTGAGCCTGTGTTTCATGGGTTGTGAGCCCCCGATAAAAAAAGGGCAAAGGTCCGATACCCTTTGCCCGGTTTCTCCGCGGGATTGCAGGCGGCGTTACTTCTTGACCCGGTTCTTCGCGTCCACGTGGACGCACTTGGGGTTCCACCCCTTCGCCTCGGCGTCCTCCACCATGACGTAGCTCGCGATGATGACGAGATCCCCCTTGGAGACCTTCCTCGCCGCGGCCCCGTTGAGACAGATGACGCCCGAGCCCTTCTTGCCCTTGATGGCGTACGTCGAGAACCGCTCGCCGTTCGAGACGTTGTAGATCGCCACCTTCTCGAAGGGGACGAGGTCGGCCTGCTGCATGAGGCTCTCGTCGATCGTGATGCTCCCCTCGTAGTTCAGGTCGGCATCCGTCACCGTCGCGCGGTGGATCTTGGATTTGAGCATGATGCGCTGCATGGCGTCTCTCCCTCTCTGCTGCCGGTGTTTCCCGTCACCGTGTCGTCAGACGTTCAAGGGTTCCCCGAAGACCGAGTTGTCGATGAGGCGCGCCGCCCCGACGCGGACGGCCAGGGCCATGACGCAGTCCCCGTCCAGGCGCTCCACGTCCTTCATCGTCGTCGTGTCGCAGATCTTGACGTAATCGATGGCCGCGTGGGGATGCCCTGCGATGAAGCGGCGCACGGCGTCGAGGATGACGGCCGCATCCCTCTCGCCCCGGGCGTACATCCCCTGGGCCATCTTCAGGCCCCGGCTCAGGCTCAGCGCCGATTCGCGTTCCTCGGGCTTGAGGTACGTGTTCCGGGAGCTCATGGCGAGCCCGTCGGGCTCCCGGACCGTGTCCAGGCCGACGATCTCGAGGTCCATGTTCAGGTCCTCGACCATCCTCTTGATGACGACGAGCTGCTGAAAATCCTTCTTCCCGAAAACCGCCACGTGGGGCTTCACGAGGTTGAAGAGCTTGGCGCAGATGGTGGCCACGCCCCGGAAGTGCCCCGGCCTCGAGAGTCCGCAGAGGTTCTGCGTGACGCCGTCGAGGTCCACGTAGGTCTGGTAGTGCTCGGGGTACATCTCTGCATCGGACGGGTAGAAGATGACGTCAACCCCCACGCCCTGGCAGAGCCTGTAGTCCATGTCGAAGTCCCGCGGGTATTTCGCGAGATCCTCCTTGGGGCCGAACTGGGTCGGGTTGACGTAGATGCTCGTCACGAGACAGTCCCCCCGCTTCCTCCCCTCCTCCATGAGGCTCAGGTGCCCCCGGTGGAGATACCCCATGGTCGGGACGAAGGCGATCCGCTTCCCCTTCTG
>MVQS01000388.1 GCA_002067855.1 Syntrophaceae bacterium PtaB.Bin038 | reverse complement strand
CCGTGGCGAAGCTCTTCCACAAGGTGGCGGACTTCTCGAAGATCGTGACGGAGAAATAGGGTCCCGGGTACAGGGTTCTGGGAAGGATCAAGACGAAAAAAAAGGGTCGGGACGATCGTGTCTCCGATCCTTTTTTTGTTTGCCTGGTCCCTGGACCCTGACCCCTGAACCCTTTACCCTGAAGACTGTTCCTCCCCTTCCCGCACGTCGTGGATCGTCAGGCGCACGAAGGAGTTCACCTTCTCCGTCTCGACCTGGAAGCGGACACGCCTGTCGCCGTTGACGGTGCCGATGTCCGCATAGGCTTTCTTGCGGCAGGGCTCCCCCGTCTCCAGGGTGTGCATGACGGCCCGGCGGATCGCACAGCTCTTGCAGTGCACGGTCCGGCCGCAGCCTCCGGGTTCCCTCGAATGCCGGCACCCGATGACCTCCCCGGCCAGATCGCCGCAGATCTCGATCTCTTCCTTGCTCATCAGCTTCCTGGCGGCCGCGTTGGCGGAAATCACCCGGGCATTGTCCTGCACGACCAGCACGGGGGCCTTCAGCTCGTCGAGGTAGTCCTGCATGGGCTGCCCGAGCTCCCGGACCATGAGCGGGAGGCATGCATCGCAGACGCCGTGCGACACGCCGTCGAACTCCGAGGGCCTTGTCCTGATCTCCTTCCTGCAATAACGGCAGACGACGCGCAACATGATCCGGCATCCTTTCGATTCGAGGGTGCGTACGGGGTCGGCCGATTCCGGACGGGACCGCCGCAAGGGCGCGGCGGGAGCCGGTGCCGTTAAAGCACAGGAGGAAAAAAGTTTCACCCGGGAAATGGCGGTGAGCGGGCCTGCACGGGGTCCGGCCACGCGCCGGCCGGTTAGTGATGCCGTCTTCCCGAGTACTCGATGATCGAGATGATCACCGTGATCAGGAAGGCCTGGCCCACCAGCAGGATGCTGTCGATCGTGCGGGCGTTGCGCAGGGCGATGGCGCTGATCCCCAGGGTGGCGGACAGGGTGTAGATGAAGAGGACGACCTTGCGCTTGTCCTTGAGCAGCTCGTAGAGCCGGTGGTGCAGGTGGTCCTTGCCGACGTAGTCGATCCACTCGCG
>MVQS01000387.1 GCA_002067855.1 Syntrophaceae bacterium PtaB.Bin038 | reverse complement strand
GTTGCACGGGGCGAGGTGCTTGACATTTCTTTCACGATGGGGTTCACTGGTCTCCGTGCCGCCCGGGGATTGCCGCGGGGGCGGACGGGGGATGCCGGATATCAAGGCCGGCGTTCGAACAGGAGCGGGTCATGAAGCGGTCGGGCATCTTCTCTATTGTGATCCTCCTGGTATGCCTCGTCACCGAAGGCCAGGCCCAGGGTGTCGGACGCGACAACCGGCCGGACTCCCCGAGCACGGCGGGCCGCGAAGTGTCCCTTGTCAAAGAGCTGAAGCTGACGGAAGCCCAGGACAGGGAAATGCGCCGCATCCGGACGGTCTACTCGAACCGGATCCTCAAGCTGCGCAGCGAGATCATCGGCAAGAGCATCCAGTACCGCGATCTCCTGTGTGACCCCGCCTCGACGGAGGAAAGCATCCGGGCCAAGGGCAGGGAGATCGAGGCCATCGACACGCAGCTGATCCGGGAGCGGATCGACTTCGAGATCGAGATGCGGAAGATCCTGACCCCCGAGCAGTTCCAGCGCTGGTATTCGGCCATGGACCAGCAGCCGGCGAAGAAAAAAACCATTCGATGAGCGAACGGAAGAAACCCGCTTTCACCGGATAACCGGATGAATCAAATCCCCTCAGCCGGCCAGATCCTTCTGCGCCCCGTCACCCTGATCATCTCCTGCGCGATTTTCGTGATCCTGATCCTGGTCATGGGCCTCATGGACCTCAACCGGCTCGACCGGTCCCTCGTCAGTTTCATGGAGGTCAGGGGTCTCGACGTGGCCGAGAAAATCGAGCGCGAGTCCCTGGTGAACTACACGAGCATCATGCACATGCTCCGGGGCGAGGCGGCCGGCGAAACCCTCATCCCGCTCACGGACGAGACCTTTCTCACCCAGGAGTCCCTGATCAAGGCGCTCCTCGGCGTGATCCGCACGATCGACAGCCGATGGGCTGCCTCGGGCATCAGCCCCGAGGAGGCCAAGGGCGTTATCGAGCGAGAAGGGCTCTGGCTGCTCGCCGTCCTCGACGACGGGGGCCGCGTCCTCTTCCAGAGCCGGCCCCTGCCCGGGCAGGTTCTCGCGCGCGCAAAGCCTGTGATCCAAAAGAACAAGGACCTCGTGATCGACCTCTTCGGCAGACCCGAGAGGGCGGCCCGGACCGGGGTCGTCGCACTGAGGCGAAGCTCGGGCAACGGGACCATCCTCGTCGCCCTGGACGACGACGCCCTGCGGTGGTGGGGCATGAGGATCGCGATGCAGAGGGCCGTCGACGAGGCCGGGCAGACGCCGGGCGTCGTCTTCGTGACCGTTCTGGACGTGAGGGGAGCCGTCCTCGGGGCCAGGGGCGAGCAGCCCGCGCCGCAGGAAATCACGGCGAAGGAGAAGGAACTCCTGTCCGGGGCGGCTGCGGTTGCGGCCCGAGACATACGGTTGGGCGAGAAGGAACACCTCATGGTCATGGCGCCGTTGTCGCTGGAGGGACCCCCCGCCGGTATCGTGAGGGTCGGTTTCGAGAGGGACCGCATGGATCAGATCCTGGAGCGCAACCGGCACTTCCTCTTCCTCTCCACGGGCTTCATCGTCCTCGCCGGCCTCTTCTCCCTCTGGTTCGTCTTTCAGAACCAGAAACGGCATCTCGCCCGCATCGAGGAAATGCGAAAGCGCCTGGAGCAATCCGAACGGCTTTCGTCCCTCGGGCAGCTGGCGGCCGGCGTGGCCCACGAGATCCGCAACCCCCTCAACGCCATCAGCATGGCGAGCCAGCGCCTGCAGCGGGAGTACATGCCCTGCGAGCAGGAAAAGGGCGCGGAGTTCGGCCGCCTCACGGGGGTGATCCGAGACGAGATCCGCCGCCTGAACGTCATCATCGAGGACTTCCTCACGTTCTCCCGCAGCAGGCGCCTCGAGCTCAGGGAGTTTTCGCTGACGGAGGTCATCCAGAAGCTGGCGCGGCTCATGGGCGAGGAGGCCCGGGTCCGGGGCATCGCCCTCACCGTGCGGTCGGGGCAGGACTCGCTCATGGTCCCCATGGACGTGGACAAGCTGCAGCAGGCCCTCATCAACATCGTCAAGAACGCCATGGAGTCCATCGAGGGCACGGGATCCATCGACATCGTCATGGAGAAGCGGCCGGGGGAACGGGCGGTCGTCCGAATCAGCGACACGGGGTCGGGACTCGCGCCGGGGGAAATCGAGAAGATCTTCGACCCGGACTACACCACCAAGGAAAAGGGGCTGGGGCTGGGGCTGCCCATCGCCTTCGAGATCGTCCGCGGCCACGGGGGGACGATCCGCGTCCAGAGCAGCCCGGGCCGGGGGACGACGTTCGAGGTCGAGTTGCCGACAAAAACCCCATCCGCGGGAACGGCAGGCCGCTGAGGGCCGATCGGCCGCCTTGGCAAACGCCGCCGGAATATGGTAATCCCACCGGCAGGGCGCATCGCATCGAAAGGGGGCACCTGCAAGCAGGGCCATGAAGAAACTCAGCATCCTCATCGTCGAAGACGGGCAGATCCAGCGGGAGATGCTACGCGACTTCCTGCGAAAGGAAGGACATACCGTGGCCGAGGCCGAAACGGGCGAAAAGGCGCTCGCCGAGGTGCGGTCGGCCTACTTCGACCTCCTGCTGATGGACTACAAGATGCCGGGCATGAACGGCCTGCAGGTGCTGCAGGAGGTGAAGAAGTTCAACCCGGAGCTCGACGTCATCATGATGACCGCCTACGGCACGATCGAGACGGCCGTCGAGGCCATGAAGGCGGGGGCCGTCGACTACGTGACGAAGCCCATCGATCTCGACGAGCTCCTGCTGCACGTCAACCGCATCTCGGAGCGGCGCATCCTGCTGAGGGAGAACGAGATGATGCGCCGGCGCCTGCAGGAAAAAGGGGTCACGGCCGACCAGATCGTCTTCCGCAGCCCCCAGATGGAAAGCCTCGTGAATCTGGCGGGACGGATCGCCCCGAGCCGGGCCACCGTGCTCATCCGCGGGGAGAGCGGCACGGGGAAGGAACTCTTCGCCCGTCTCATCCACAACCTGAGCCCGCGGGCGGCGCGGCCGCTGATCGCCGTCAACTGCGGGGCGCTGCCCGAGACGCTGCTGGAGAGCGAGCTCTTCGGCCACGAGAGGGGGTCCTTCACCGGGGCGACGGCACGGCGCATCGGACGCTTCGAGGAGGCCGACGGGGGGACGCTCTTCCTCGACGAGATCGGGGAGCTGACCCCGGCCGTGCAGATCAAGCTGCTGAGGTTCCTCCAGGAGCGCGAGTTCCAGCGGGTCGGGGGCAACCAGGTCCTGCATTCCGACGTCCGGATCATCACCGCCACGAACCGCGACCTCGAGGCCCGGGTCAGGGACGGCGCGTTCCGCGAGGACCTCTTCTACCGTCTCAACGTGGTGGACATGTACCTCCCGCCGCTGAGGGAGCGCAAGGAGGACATTCCCGCCCTGATCGACCATTTCCTCGCGAAGTTCGCGGCGGAGAACGGCAAGGAGATCGAGGGGGTGAGCCAGGAAGCCCGGGACCAGCTGATCAAGTACGATTACCCGGGCAACGTGCGCGAACTGATCAACATTCTCGAGCGCGCCGTGGTCATCGCCCGCGACACGATCGTCACGGTCGCCGATCTGCCCTTCGGGGACCGCTTCGCCGGCGCCGCGGAGACCGCGGGGGAGGGCAAGCTCAAGGATTCCATCGAGGAGCTGGAAAAACAGATGATCCTGAAGGCCCTGGAGGAGTCGGATCACCATCAGACCCGGGCGGCGGGCATC
>MVQS01000386.1 GCA_002067855.1 Syntrophaceae bacterium PtaB.Bin038 | reverse complement strand
ACGAAATCCCGGAGCCGCAAGGAACAAAAATCGCGATAAGGAGAGCATCATGGAGATCACGGCAGTATTCGGTTCAAACGTATTCAGCGACAAGGTCATGAAAGAGCGGCTGCCCAAGGACGCGTACAAGGCCCTGAAGGAGTCCATCGAAAAGGATGTGCCGCTTCGGCCCGAAATCGCCGAAGTCGTCGCCAACGCCATGAAGGATTGGGCCGTGGAAAAAGGGGCGACCCACTACACGCACTGGTTTCAGCCGCTGACCGGGATCACCGCGGAAAAGCACGACTCGTTCATCTCCCCCACCACCAACGGCAGCGGTCACCTGGAATTCTCCGGCAAGCAGCTGATCCAGGGCGAGCCCGACGCGTCGTCGTTCCCGAGCGGCGGCCTGCGCAGCACCTTCGAGGCCAGGGGGTACACGGCCTGGGACTGCACCTCCCCCGCCTTCCTGAAAGAGGACGCCAGCGGCAACGTCACCCTTACCATCCCGACGGCCTTCTACTCGTACAACGGCGAGGCCCTCGACAAGAAGACCCCCCTGCTGCGGTCCATGAAGGCCGTATCGAAGCAGGCCATGCGCGTGCTGAGGGCCCTGGGCAACACCACCTCCACCCGCGTTTCGTCCACCGTCGGCCCCGAGCAGGAATACTTCCTGGTGGACAAGGAATTCTACGCAGAGCGGATCGACCTCATGCTGACGGGGCGGACGCTCTTCGGTGCGCCCGCGCCGAAGGGCCAGGAGCTGGAGGATCAGTACTTCGGGTTCATCAAGGACCGGGTGTCCGCCTACATGCATGACCTCAACCAGGAGCTCTGGAAGATGGGCATCACCTCCAAGACACAGCACAACGAGGTCGCCCCCGCCCAGTACGAAATGGCCCCCCTGTATGCGACGACGAACATCGCAACCGACCACAACCAGCTCGTCATGGAGACCATGCAGAAGGTCGCCCTGCGCCATGGCCTCGTCTGCCTGCTTCACGAGAAGCCCTACGCGGGCATCAACGGGTCCGGCAAGCACAACAACTGGTCCCTGTCGACCGACGACGGGATCAACCTGCTCGAGCCGGGTCATACGCCCGGCGAGAACGTGCAGTTCCTGCTGTTCCTGAGCGCCCTGATCAAGGCCGTCGACACCCATGCCGACATCCTGCGGGCCACATGCGCCTGCGCCGGCAACGATCATCGGCTCGGCGCCAACGAAGCGCCCCCGGCGATCATCTCGATCTTCCTGGGCGACGAATTGACCGAGGTCCTGGAGAGGCTCGTAAAAGGCCAGCCCGTCGCCGCCAAAGGCGCGCAGTACCTCAAGGTCGGCGTGGACACGCTGCCCGCCATTCCCAAAGACAACACGGACCGCAACCGGACCTCCCCCTTCGCCTTCACGGGAAACAAGTTCGAATTCCGGATGGTCGGTTCCTCCCAATCCATCGCCGGCCCGAACGTGGCCCTGAACACCATCGCTGCCGAGGCGCTCGACGAGATCGCCACCCGCCTGGAAAAAGCCGGGGACAAGAATGCCGAGGCCGCGGCGATCATCAAGGAAACGGTCACGAAGCACGGCCGGATCCTGTTCAACGGCAACAACTACAGCGAGGAGTGGCTCAAAGAGGCGGAGAAGCGGGGCCTGGCAAACGTGAGAAACTCCGTGGACGCGCTGAAGGCGCTGGTCACGGACAAGGCGATGACCCTCTTCGAAAAATACGGGGTCCTCTCCCGCAAGGAGCTGCATTCCCGTTACGAGATCTACATCGAGACCTACGCGAAGCAGATCAACATCGAGGCCCTTGCGGCCGTCGACATGGCCCAGAAGCAGCTCATCCCCGCCGCCGTCGAGTATGCGACATTCCTGGCCGACTCGGTTTCCAGCTTCAAGGCGCTGTCGGTCGAGGCCTCCGTCCAGGAAGACCTCCTGAAGAAGCTCGGCGCCCTGCTGGGATCGTCCTACAAGCACCTGACCCGGCTCGAGGCCGCTATCACGAAGGCCAAAAAGGTCGACGACTGCGCGAAGAAGGCCGAAACCTACCGCGACCAGGTCGTGCCGGCCATGCAGGCCCTGCGATCGGATGTCGATGCCCTGGAGATGCTGGTTCCCAGGGACATGTGGCCCGTACCCACGTACGCGGATCTCCTCTTCAAGCTCTAACAACCCATCCATGCGGGAATGCCCGGTCTCGACGGACCGGGCGTTCCCGCTTCCTCGTTTCTTTCCCCGGCCCGGTCGACATCCGAGCCTTCCGCCCCGCGCCGGCGCTCAGGAACGCAGCGTCGCCACAAGCCTTCCGGTGTGAACCAGCAGGGCGAGCGCCTCGCCTGCGTTCCTGCAGACCACGTGGGCAGCCGCCGCCGTTTCCGCCGAGGCCCCCTCTTCCCCGATCACACACATGCTGATCGCCGCCTCCCGGACCATGAGCCGGTCGTTCCGGCCGTTGCCGATGCAGGCCGTCCTTCCCGCACCCAACGCCCGCACATAGTCCCGCTTCGATACGTCCTGGTCCCCCCCGGGCAGGATGACCAGCCGGCAGGGCAGGCCCTTGCAAGCGGCGGCCGCGTTGCCGTGGGTGTCCGCCGTGACGACATGGATCTCGAGGTCCCGGGAGAGCCGCACAAGCAGGTCCCGGGCCCCCTCTTCCAGAACCCCGTCACAGGCCAGTGTGCCGTTGAAATCCAGCACCAGGTGCTCCAGCTGCAGGTGTTTGAACCCCGGAATCCGTACCTCGACCATGATGATCTCCTGTGCCGGCGGCTGGCGTCCATGCCGTTCGCTGCCGGCTCTCATCCCGAGCCGGTCCCTGCCGGCTGCGAAGATCGGGCAGTCAGCACCCTGCCGTCCACGGGAAATGAATCATAAAAGAACTGGCGGGTCAAATCGAATGATCGGGGATCCGGGCATTCATACAGATGCACCCCCGCCGGTCTTCGGACGTCACCCCAGGTCTGCAAGGATGGTCCGCGCGATCCTCCTGCGAATTCTGTCCGTCGGGGTGTCCCCGGTCGGGTCCGATGCGGCGTCTCCGGCCAGGGCCTCCAGAGACGGCCGAGCGGCCGGCCCCATCAGACGCAGGGCATTCTCGGCCGCCCCGCGGGACAAATCGTCCCCGAGAGCCCGGATGAGCAGGGGAATCGATTCGGCCCTGCGGAAGGAGCCGAGCGCCTCGATGACGCCGGGAAGGCTTTTTTGCGACGCGAACCGGAAGAGCGTCTCGAACACCTCATCGGTTTTCCAGGCGGCCAGCGCGCGGGCGGCCGTCCCCTGCACGGCTTCCTCCCCGAATTGAACCACAGGATCGGGGATGTCCTTCCGCGCGCACAGGTATTCGAGCAACACGGGCCGGGCCCCGAGGCGGGCAAGGGCCTGGACCGCCCAC
>MVQS01000385.1 GCA_002067855.1 Syntrophaceae bacterium PtaB.Bin038 | reverse complement strand
GCGGCCGCTGCGGACGCGCTCGCTGAAGTCGGGCCCGATCTTGACGGCCACGTCCACCTTCCTGCGCAGCAGGAGCTCCTCGAGCTCCCGGGGGTCGTCCGCGCGGTGCGTGACCCGGAAGACGGGGCTTCCTTCGAACGCCTGGATCACGAGCCGGCTCTCCACCGTCCGGGACTGGTCGAGCAGCCCCACCTTGATGTCCCGCACGTCCGTGGAGACGACGTAGCCGAAGACGAGCAGCTGGATGAACGGCATGACGGCCAGGATGGGCCGGTTCTTGCGGTCCCGGAAGAGCTGGATGAATTCCTTGCGGACGATCTCGCGGATCCGGACCCGGTTCATCCTAGAGGCCCTCCTTTCGCATCTTCACGACGGCCGCCGCCGCGCCGACGGCGAACATGGCAAGCAGCACGAGATAGCTCGGCCACAGGTAGCCGATCCCCACGTTCCGCAGGAACAGGCCGTTGAGGATGTCGATGTAGTACGTCGCCGGGACGACGCAGGTCACCGCCTGGAGGATGCGCGGCATGTTCTCCACGGGGAAGACGAAGTCCGAGAGCAGCAGCGCCGGCAGGTAGGATACGAGAAGCGCGATCTGGTTGGCCACGAGCTGGGACTTCGCGGCGATCGAGATGAAGAGCCCGAGACCGAGGGCCACCGAGAGGTACAGCGACGAGGCGAGGATCATGAGCCAGAAGCTCCCCTTCATGACGACCCCGAAGAGCAGCTGCCCCATCAGCAGCGCCGCGAGGACGTCCGTCATGCCGATGAGAAAGTAGGGGATGGCCTTCCCCGTGAGGAACTCGAAGGCGTTGATGGGCAGGGAGCGGATGGTCTCCATGGTCCCGTTCTCGTACTCCCTGGCGATGACCAGCGAGGTCAGCATGGCCCCCACGATCATGATGATGACGGCGATGATGCCGGGCACGATGAAGTTGCGGCTCTCGAGCTCCTCGTTGAACCAGACCCGGACGCGCCCCTCCACGGGCGGGTGGAGGTTCTCGAGGCCCTGGCGGTCGAGAAAATCGGCCAGCAGGCGACGGTTGTAACGCTCGACAAAGGAGTTGATGTAGCCGCGGGAAATCGACCCGATGTTGGGGTCGCTCGCGTCGATCAGGACCTGCAGGGGCGCTTCGCGGTTCGACCGGATCGCCTCGGTCCACCGCGGCGGGATGATGAGCGCGATCGTCGCGCGCCCGGCGTCGAGCCAGGCCGCTGCCGCGCGGTCGTCGGGCAGGGTCGCCACGAGGCGGAAGTAGGCCGAGGCATCGAGGCGGCTCGCGAAATCGCGGGAGAGATCCGTCCGGTCGTGGTCGACGACGACGACCTTCACGTTGTCCACGTCCAGCGACAGGGCGTAGCCGAACAGCAGGATGAGCACGAGCGGCAGCGCGAAGGCCATGTACAGGCTCCGGTAGTCCCGGACGATGTGGTAGAACTCCTTCCGCGCCACGGCCTGCACGTTTCGGGGGTGGATCAACATCGACGTTCGGACTCCTGGAATGATGGAATATTGGAATACTGGAATCCTGGGTCTCAACCCCTTTCGTCTCGAACCCATCCTTCCATCATTCCATTACTCCATCACTCCTTCTTTCGGTTTCGTCATCAGACGGATGAAGGCCTCGTTCAGGGTCGCCCCCGCCTCCCCCGGGCAGGCCTCGGCGATGATTTCGCCGGGGCTGCCGATGGCGACGACCCGGCCCTCGTTGATCATCACGATGCGGTCGCAGTTCAGGGCCTCGTCCATGTAGTGCGTCGTGACGAAGACGGTGATTCCCTGCCCTGCCAGTTCCCGGATGAATTCCCAGAAACGGCGGCGGGTGATGGGATCGACGCCGGACGTCGGCTCGTCCAGGAAAAGGATCTCCGGCCGGTGCAGCAGGGCGCAGGCCAGGGCCAGCCGCTGGCGCCACCCCGGGGGGAGTTCCCGGGTGAGACGGTCGCGCATCTCCTGCAGCCTGGCGGTGTCCAGGGCCCAGCGGGTCCTCTCCTCCCACTGCCTCTCGGGCACGCTGTAGATCCCCAGGTAGAAGCGGATGTTCTCCGCCGGCGTGAGGTCCTCGTAGAGGGAGAATTTCTGGGACATGTAGCCGATGGTCTGCTTGATCGACTCGGACTGCCTCACCACGTCGAACCCGGCGACCTGCCCCGTGCCCGCCGAGGGGGTGATGATGCCGCAGAGCATGCGGATGGTCGTCGACTTGCCGGCGCCGTTGGGACCGAGGAACCCGAAGATCTCCCCCCGGGCGATGGAGAAGGTGACGCGGTTGACGGCGATGAAGTCGCCGAACCGCTTCTCCAGGTCCCTCACGGAGACGATCTCAGCGTTGCGGGTTGTCATGGCCTTGCGCTCCGTCCCTTTCCTCGATGCGGCGGATCATGGCCTCCTCCAGGTTCACGAAGGAGGACCGGATCTCGCCGGGCGATCCTTCCGCCAGGAGGGTCGCGCGGTGCATCAGGGCGAGCCGGTCGCACTTCTCGCCCTCGTCGAGGTAGGCCGTCGAGACGACGATCGTCATGCCCGTTCGCTTCATCTCGAGCAGGATCTCCCAGAACTCCTGCCGCGAGACGGGATCGACGCCGTTGGTCGGCTCGTCGAGGATCAGGATCCGGGGTTCGTGCACCAGCACGCAGGCAAGCCCCAGTTTCTGCTTCATGCCGCCCGAGAGCATCCCCGCCGGCCGTTCGGCAAAGGACAGGAGGTTCGAGAAACCGAGATATCGCTCGCGCCTCGCTTTCCTCTCCCGGGACGGGATCCCGAAGACGTCCATGAAGAAAGCCAGATTTTCGTCCACCGTGAGGTCCGAGTAGAGGCCGAAGCGCTGGGGCATGTACCCGATGAGCCGCTTCACCTTCCGCCGATCGGCCACGGCGTCGAGCCCGCCCAGGGTGATCCTCCCCGTGCCGGGGGGGATCATGGTGGCCATCATCCGGAGCAGCGTCGACTTGCCGGCCCCGTCCGAGCCCAGGAGCCCGAAGATCGCGGCCTCGCCCACCGCCAGCGACACATCCTTCACGGCCTCGACCTGCCCGAACCGGAAGGTGACGTTCTCGACCTCGATGATGGGCTTTCCGGTCATCACGGTGGGTTCTTCCTCCGCCTTTCGCCTTTCGCCTTTCGCCTTTCGCCTTCAGCCTTGAGCCTTATTTCAGCCACACGTCCGCCGGCATCCCCGTCTTGAGCTCGAGGTTCGGGTTGGACACGGCGATCTCCACGAGGTAGACGAGTTTCACGCGCTCCTTCTGCGTCTGGATGATCTTGGGGGTGAACTCGCCCTCGGGCGAGATG
>MVQS01000384.1 GCA_002067855.1 Syntrophaceae bacterium PtaB.Bin038 | reverse complement strand
ATGCAGAATTTCTCAGACAAGGAACGCCATGGAAAAGAAACTGCTCAAGAAGGACAAACTGTCCGGCATCGTGAAGAGGATGGCCGCCGACAAACCCGTCTACGCGCCGGTGAAGGACGAGGACAACGTCCTGTTCAAGATCCTCGAGCCGGGGATGGAGCCGCTCACCTCCTTCGCCAACACGAAGAACGCGCCGAAGAAGGCTTTCTTCCCCCACTCGGAGCTCCTGCTGAAGTACACGCGCAGCCCCAAGGGGATGGTCTTCGCCGCCATGCCCGCCGATGCAAAGGAGTTTGTGCTCTTCGGGGTCCGTCCCTGCGATGCCCGCAGCTTCGCCCTTCTGGACATGCTCTTCGACCAGGAGAAGTGGAAGGACCCCTACTACATAGAGAAGCGCAGGAAGGGGACGGTCATCTCGCTGGCCTGCGTGCATCCCCCCTATTCGACCTGTTTCTGCACGTCCGTGGACGGCAGCCCCACCTCGACACAGGGGGCCGACCTGATGCTCACGGATCTGGGAGACAGCTACCTCCTGGAATTCCTGACGCCCAAGGGAGAGGCCCTGGCGCCCTACTTCGGCGAGGCGACGGCCGCCGACGCCTCGGCGGAGGCGAAGAAGCAGGCCATCGCCGAGCAGTCCGCCGCCGAGATCAAGAGGAAGATCCCGGGGCGGGCCGTCAAGCCCATCCTCGACGTGAGCTTCGAGCACCCCTTCTGGGACACGATCGCCGGGAAGTGCCTGGCCTGCGGGACCTGTACCTACGTGTGCCCCACCTGCCACTGCTTCGACATCAGCGACGAGGTCAAGGGCGACGACGGCGTGCGGATCCGCAACTGGGACTCCTGCATGTTCCCTCTCTTCACGAAGGAGACCTCCGGGCACAACCCCCGGACGAGCCAGAAGCAGCGCTGGCGCCAGCGCCTGATGCACAAGTTCAAATACTACGTGGACAACTTCGACGCCATAGCCTGCGTGGGCTGCGGCCGCTGCGTCATGGCCTGCCCCGTGAACATCGACATCCGTAAGATCGTCGACGACATCTCGAAACTCCAGGTGTAAGGAGACCCGCCGATGCAGAAGCCGTTACAGCAGATCACCGTCGAGAACCCCTACGTGCCCATGCCCGTGGAGGTCATCAAGATCATCACGGAGGTGGACACGAAGGACATCAAGACCTTCCGCCTGGCCTTCCTGAACAAGGAGGACGAGGAGCGCTTCCGGTACATACCCGGGCAGTTCGCCGAGCTGTCCGTCTACGGCAAGGGCGAGTCGCCCATCGGCATCGCCTCGTCGCCCACCCAGAAGGGCTACATCGAGTTCACCGTCCAGAAGGCGGGCGTCGTCACGACGGCCCTCCACGAGATGGAGGAGGGGACGCTCATGGGCGTGAGGGGACCCCTCGGTAACTCCTGGCCCCTGGAGTACCTGGAGGGCAAGAACATCGTCGTCGTGGGCGGCGGCTTCGCCTTCACGACCCTGCGTTCGCTCATCAACTACATGATCTTCGAGGAGAACCGCAAGCGCTTCGGGAAGATCACCGTCGTCTACGGCGCGAGGACCCCCGGGCTGCTGCTCTACAAGGACGAGCTGGAAGCCTGGGGCAAGCGCGGCGACATCGACCTGAACGTCACCGTTGACAAGGGCGACGCCACCTGGAAGGGCCGCGAGGGGTTCGTCCCGACGGTCTGCAAGGAAGTCGCGCCCAGCAAGGAAAACGCCGTGACGGTCATCTGCGGCCCCCCGATCATGATCCGCTTCACGCTGCCCGTCTTCTTCGACCTCGGGTTCTCGAAGGAGAACATCATCACCTCGCTCGAGATGCGGATGAAGTGCGGCATCGGCAAGTGCGGGCGCTGCAACGTGGGCAGCAAGTACGTCTGCAAGGACGGCCCGGTGTTCAGCCTGGCCGAACTCGACAGGCTGACGAAAGAATATTAAACGGGACAGATAGGGAAGCCATGAAGGGGGAGCCTTCAGGCTCCCTCTTTTTATGAACGGAAGGGGTTTGAAACTCGTCGAAGAGGCGGGTGTGAATCCCGACGGCGAAGTGAGGCGCTTTTCGGCAACCGCTCTTGTCGAGACGGAGCGGCCGCAGCGCAAACTGTTTGAGCCTGAAGGGCGAGTTTTTCACGCCTGCAGCGAAGCGAGACCCAGAGCGGTCGAAAAACGTCTATTCGCGGGAGGGATGAAAACCTGCCTCGCGGATCAAGGCAAGGAGGACACAGGCGTTGCACCGCATCACGGAAAAGGTCGTTCTCTCCGAGAACATCGTCAAGACGGTCTTCGAGGCGCCCGAGATCGCGAAGAAGCGCAGGGCCGGCCAGTTCGTCATCCTCATGATCGACGACCGGGGAGAGCGCATCCCGCTGACGATCGTCGACTCCGACCCCGTGAAGGGGACGCTGACGATCATCTACCAGGTCGTCGGCAAGACGACGGACCAGCTCGCGCGACTCGAGCCGGGCGACGTCATCCAGCACGTCCTAGGGCCCCTGGGGCACCCGACGGAGATCGACGGCATCCGCACGGCCGTCTGTGTCGGCGGCGGTGTCGGCATCGGCGTGCTCTACCCTATCGCCAAGGCGCTCAAGGAGAAGGGGACACGGGTGATCTCCATCATCGGGGCCCGGACGAAGAAGATGCTCATCCTCGAACAGGAATCCCGGTCTGTGAGCGACGAGCTCCACGTCACGACCGACGACGGCAGCTACGGCTACCACGGCTTTGTGAGCGACGTCCTGCGGGACCTCATCGCCACGGGGACGAAGATCGACCGGGTCTTCGCGATCGGCCCCGTGCCGATGATGCGGGTCGTCGCCAACGTGACGCGCCCCCACGGGATCAAGACCCTCGTAAGCCTCAACCCCATCATGGTGGACGGGACGGGCATGTGCGGGGCCTGCCGGGTGACCGTGGGCGGAAAGACGAAGTTCACCTGCGTGGACGGTCCCGAGTTCGACGGCCACGAGGTGGATTTCGGGCTCCTGATGAGCAGGCTGCAGATGTATGCCGAGCAGGAACAGAAGGCCAGGGAGCTTTGCAGGTGCGGGAACCATGACCGATAGGGACAAGACGGAAAAGAAGGACAAGAAGGAACGAATCCCCCGGCAGCCCATGCCGGAACAGGATCCCAAGACCCGGGTGACGAATTTCGACGAGGTCCCCCTCGGTTATTCCCCCGAGACGGCCATGCTGGAGGCCAGGCGCTGCATCCAGTGCAAGAAACCGGGCTGCGTGACGGGGTGCCCCGTGGACATCGACATCCCGGGCTTCGTGAAGCTCGTGGCGGAAGGGGATTTCCTGGGGGCCGCCCGGAAGATCAAGGAGACGAACTGCCTGCCCGCCGTCTGCGGCAGGGTCTGCCCCCAGGAGGACCAGTGCGAGAAGCTCTGCATCCTGGGGAAGAAATGGGACCCCGTCGCCATCGGGCGCCTCGAGCGGTTCGTGGCGGATTACGAGCGAAGCGCGGGCACGGTCGAGATCCCGGCGCTCCCTGCGCCCACGGGAAGGCGCATCGCCGTCGTCGGGGCGGGTCCCGCGGGGCTGACGATCGCGGGCGATCTTGTCAAGATGGGCCACGGGGTGACCATCTTCGAGGCCCTCCACAAGGCGGGAGGCGTTCTCATCTACGGGATCCCCGAGTTCCGGCTTCCCAAGAGCATCGTTGATGCCGAGGTGGAGTACCTGAAGAAACTGGGCGTGAAGATCGTGACCGACGCGGCCATCGGCAGGCTCAAAACGATCGACGATCTCTTCGCCGAGGGGTTCCATGCCGTGTTTCTCGGTGTGGGGGCGGGGGCCCCTGTCTTCATGAACATCCCCGGGGAGAACTTCTCGGGCATCTACTCGGCCAACGAGTACCTCACGCGCTCGAACCTCATGAAGGCTTACCGTTTCCCCGAGTACGACACGCCCATCGCCAAGGGGCGAAACGTTGCCGTCATCGGAGGCGGCAACGTGGCCATGGACTCCGTCCGCACGGCGTTGCGCCTCGGGGCGGAGAACGCCTATATCGTCTACCGCCGGACGAAGACCGAGATGCCGGCCCGGGCCGAGGAGGTCCATCACGCCGAGGAAGAGGGCGTTCAGTTCAAGTTCCTCACCAACCCCATCGAGTACATCGGTGACGAGAGGGGCTGGGTGAAGCAGATGGTCTGCCAGCGCATGGAACTGGGCGAGCCCGACGATTCGGGCCGCCGCAGGCCCGCCGTGGTGAAGGGTTCGGAGTTCACGATCGACGTCGACACCGTCGTGGTTTCCGTCGGGACGATGGCCAACCCCGTGATCCCCATGACGACCCCCGGTCTCGAGACGAACCGCTGGGGCTACATCGTGACGAAGGACGAGACGGGCGAGACGACGCGCAGGGGCGTTTGGGCCGGCGGAGACATCGTCACGGGCTCGGCCACGGTGATCCTCGCCATGGGCGCCGGCCGCAAGGCGGCCAGGGCGATCCACGACTATGTGATGTCGCTGTAGCGACATGGGCTAATGGCGTAGGGCTAAGGGCATAAGGCTCAAGGCTAAAGGTGAAAAAGGAACGGGTCGGGAGATTTCTCCCGACCCGTTGTTGTTTCCGGAGGTATTATTTCTTTCCTTTAGCCCTTAGCCCTATGCCTTAAGCCGATCTTCTAGTGATGCTCCTCCATCGCGCCGGCGATGTACATCATCGACAGCAGCATGAACACCAGCGTCTGGATGATGGAGATCAGGATCTTGAGGATCAGGATGGGCAGGGGGATCAGCAGCGGCACGAGCACGAAGATGACCGCCACGACGATGTGTCCGCCCTGAATGTTCCCGAAGAGCCGGACCGAGAGGGACAGCGGCCTCGAGAGGTGGCTGATGATCTCGATGGGCATCATGAGA
>MVQS01000383.1 GCA_002067855.1 Syntrophaceae bacterium PtaB.Bin038 | reverse complement strand
CGTCGAAAACAATCCGGAAGAGTTCCCTGCGGCGCGGGCCTCATGACTTTCAAAAGGGCCGAATCCCTTCCGGGCCATGCCCGCCAACATATCCTCCGCGGGAGCGACCGATTCCGGTCATGCGAGGTGTTCCATGGTGAGTCGAAACGCTCTTTTCGTCCTTCGGGACCACTCATAGGGGAGTCATGACGGGCTGGGCCGTTCGACCCGGCCGATCGAACCATTCAGCGCGCATCCCCGGATGCCCAGCCTGAAGGAGCGACAGACCGACTCCAGGACCTATGCCGCCCTGCCGATCACCGAGGTGATCACCGGCCGATAGAAACTCCTTCCCGCTGAATCCGTCAGCCCCTTCCACGAGATCCCTCTCGAGCGAAGTGACCGAGGTGTCCGCGGTCGTAAGCCGTGCGGCTTTTGCGTGCTGTTGAGCTGCATACGGAGGCTGCGACGATGAAATACAAGGAAACGATGAAACGGCTGTTCAACCGGCTGACGCACCCCGCCCTCCGGGAACGGGAGATCATCAAGACCCTTTCGGGTCTCCCGGGCGTGCGCCCCTTCCTCTACGAATTCAAGCTGGGCCCGCTGTTCCTGATCTCGGCATGGCTGTTGCTCTTTCACGCCAACTACACCGGTGCGGCCGAAGAGTGGCTCCTGTACTTCTTCGGGGGCTGCGCCGTGGTGGGGGTCCTCTCGGTGCACAAGGCCGTCATGCGGTTTCTCTACCGGATCGCACAGTTCGAGAAACCCGTGGAGGGCCAGGACCGCACCATCATGGTCACCGCCGAGGCGGTGACGCTGCTGGGGTTCCTCATGGCGGCCATGCTGTTCCTCAACGAATTCCAGTCGTCGGGATTCGGGATGTAGGCTTTCATTTCCGAAGCACCCTGAAGCGCGGGGAAAGGACCGGGCGAAGGATCCCCTTTTTGTTCGTTTTCCCGGCCGTTTTGCGTATTTCGCACAATCCTGTCCCGTTTCGGCGGTCCGTCGCGTTCCCGGGGGCCGGCCCCGCCCGGGACCCCCCTTGCCGGCGTGTCACGAGCGGTTGCCGTTCCGGAAACCCTCGAAGGCCAGCAGCGCAAGCGCCGCCAGGATGAGCAACCCGCCCAAGCCCTCCCAGAAGGAAAACCTCTCCCCCAGCAGGACATAGGCAAAGAAGAGCCCGAGGACCGGCGTGGCCAGGGACCCGAGGCCGGCGATGCCCGCGGGAAGGACCTTGAGGACGTAGAACCACAGGAGGATGGCCACGGCGCTCGTGAGCACGACGTTGTAGGTCATGGCACCGGCCATCCAGGGGGTCCACCGGATCGGCGCCGACGGGACGGCGAGGGCGGCGGCCGCGAGAAAGAGCCCGCCGAAGAGGACCTGCCAGGCCGACAGGGAGATCACGTCCACCTCCCCGAGGCGGTCCATGCGCTTGGTCACGACGGCGCTTGCGGCCCAGGCCAGCCCGCTCGAAACGGCGAGCGCGCTCGGGAACCAGTCGCCCCGGTAGTCCCAGGGCTCGAGCAGCAGGACGAGCCCCGCCAGGGCCAGGGCGACGGCCGGCCGCTGCAGGCCCCGCGGCCTCTCGCCGAGCAGCGGCCAGGCCATGAGGATCAGCCAGAAGGGCATGGCGTAGACGAGGATGGCCATCTTCCCCGCCCCTCCCTCGACGAGGGCCCACGTGGCGGCCCCGACGGAGACCGTCGTGCACAGAAGGCCGACCAGGAGGGTCATGGGCACGTTGCGGGGCTGCAGCGGCCTTCCTTTCCAGGACAGGACCCCCAGCAGGAGAATGCCGCCGCCGATCGTCCGGATGGCCGAGAAGTCAAAGGGGGAGACGAGGCGCATGGCCTCCTTGACGAGGACCCAGTTGTAGCCCCAGATGAGGGACATGAGGAGCAGTGCCAGGATGGCGCGGGGCGCAGCACTCATCTTCCTCGATTCTCCCGGAGTTTCGTCCGCGCCCCTCCCGCGCGGCGCGTGCGGGGGGGCGCACCAAAAAAAAGGAGCCTGGCCGTGACGGCAGGCTCCGTTGAGGTTCTGGTGGTCCCACAGGGAATCGAACCCTGGTTTCCGGCGTGAGAGGCCAGCGTCCTGACCGCTAGACGATGGGACCTTGGCTGGGGGACAAGGATTCGAACCTTGGTAGCAAGATCCAGAGTCTTGAGTCCTACCACTAGACGATCCCCCAGGATCTACCCGATCTGGAAGCACGAAGAATTAGACGAAACCTTCTGAAATGTCAAGGCGAAAAATCGGGCGGCGGGACAGCCCCCCGGTCCGCGCCGCCGGCCCGGGGGGCTGCGCCGCAGTGCCGGAAGACGGGTTTCGCCCGCGATATGGAGGGGTTAACGCCTCCGCGGCGCAGCAAAAAGTGCTTGACAAAAAAAGGGTTTTGTAATTAACAACTACTCTTTCGCAAAGGCTTCCTGAGGGAAGCGAGACTCCTCTCGCGAGGGACTCTCTTTGAAGATTCACGTATCGCTCATTCCCGAGGAGGGGCGCCGGCTCCAGTACACGCTCGAAGGGGACTGGTACCGCGACTATCTCCAGAAGGGCGGCGCGATGGAGTTCCGGACCCGCCCGGCGGAGGTCTCCGCCGCGGTCCACAAGGTCCTCGACGCGGTGACCCTCGACATCCGCGTGGAGACGGCCCTGGATCTGGACTGCGGGCGATGCCTGGAATCGTTCCGGCTGCCCGTGCGGAGCGAATTCCGTTACACGCTCGTCCCCTCGCGCGACCCGGAGGAACAGAAGGAGGAACTCTCCGACGAGGACATCTCGTTCGGGTACTACCGGGACGACCTGATCGACCTCAACGCCCTGGTCTACGAGCAGATCCTGCTCCAGGTCCCGATGAAACCGCTCTGCGCGGAGACCTGCCGGGGGCTCTGCGCGCAGTGCGGCGCCAACCTCAACGCGGAACCCTGCGGGTGCAAGCCCGGCGCGGCCGACGGCCGCCTGGGAGCGCTCAAGAACTTCAAGGCAAGAAAACAAACATGAGGGAGAAACCCAACCCATGCCGAACCCAGTAAAGAGACACTCGAAATCGAGACGGAACAGCCGAAGGGCCCACGACTTCATCAAGGCGCCGGCCGGCTCGGTCTGCCCCCAGTGCAACGAGCCGAAGCTGCCCCACCGCGCCTGCCGGAACTGCGGCACCTACAGGGGCCGGGAAGTGCTGAACGTCGAAAAGGGCGAGTAGCATCGCCGCCGGGGACCCTATGGCCAGGCTGGGCGTTCTTTTTCCCGGACAGGGCTCGCAGTACGTGGGCATGGGCCGGGATCTGTTCGAGCGGTTCGGGCCCGCCAGGGCGTGCTTCGAGGAGGCGCAGGAGGCGCTCGGCGTCGACATCGGGCGCCTGTGCTTCGAGGGGCCCCGGGAGGCCCTCGACCTCACCGAGAACACGCAGGCGGCGACCCTGACGCTGGAGATCGCCGCCTGGAGGGTGCTCGAGCGCGAAGTCGGGGTGCGCCCGACGGCCATGGCCGGGCACAGCCTCGGGGAGTACGGGGCGCTCTGCGCGGCCGGGGCGCTCGGGTTTGCGGATACCCTGCGGCTGGTCCGGAAACGGGCGGCCCTGCAGCAGGAGGCCGTCCCGCCCGGTGTCGGGGCCAACGCGGCGATCCAGGGGCTGGACCGCGGGACCGTCGAAACCCTGTGCCGCGAGGTGACCGCCGAGTCGGGACTCGTGAGCCCCTCGTGCTACAATGCCCCGGACCAGACCGTCGTGTCGGGGTACACGGCCCCGGTGGAGGCGGTCATGTCCAGGTCCCTCGAGGGCGGGGCGAAGCGGGCCCTGAAGCTCCCGCTGAGCGCCCCCTTTCACTGTGCGCTCCTGGAGGGGGCGGCCCGTCGGTTCGGCACGGACCTCGACGGGGTCGACTTCCGGGACTGCGGCGTCCCCGTGATCCCGAACTGCGACCCCGGGGCCCTCCACACGGCCGCATCGAGCAGGGGGCTGCTGATCCGGCAGATCCACCAGCCCGTTCGATGGATCGAGACGATCGAGAGGATGGCCGCGATGGGGGTCGACACGGTGATCGAGGTGGGTCCCAAGCGGGTGCTGTCGGTGCTGGCCCTGCGGATCCGGAGGGGCCTCAGGGTCCTGAACGTGGAAAACCTCGAGTCCCTGCAGAGGACCGTGGA
>MVQS01000382.1 GCA_002067855.1 Syntrophaceae bacterium PtaB.Bin038 | reverse complement strand
CTGGCCGGCAAAGAGGAGCCCTTGTACCTGGCTTCTATCGAAGGCCTGATAAAAGATGCGATGGCCAAGAGGCTGAAAGGGAGGGCCTGAAAGGAGGTAATTCATGGCAATCAGAAAACGAGGACAGACCTGGCAGATCGACTATATCGACCCTGTCGGCAAGCGCGTCAGAAAATCATTCAAGAAGAAGAAAGAAGCCGAGGCCGAGCTCGCGAAGCGGGTTTCTTTAATCGCCGAGGGCCGTTACCTTGACGTCAAGAAGGACTGCAAGACCACTTTAAAGGAGCTCCTCGACCGATACGAGGAGAACTTCAAGCATCAGCGAAGCTTCTCAGGGTTCAAGGGAAGCTGTCTAAAGAATTTCCGTGCCTACTTCGGCGAGGAAACCATGATCTCCAACATCCGCTATGTGGATATTGAAACCTACCAAAACCATCTACGGCAGAAGCGGATTCCAGGTGACAAAATCCGTGCCACGGCGACGGTCAACCGGGAAATTTCCTGCCTCCGGCATCTTTTTTCGAAGGCAGTAGAGTGGGATCTGATCGAGGGAAGCCCCTTCCGGCGCGGCCGCTCCCTGATCCTCAAGGAAAATAACTCACGGCTTCGCTACCTCTCTGCGGATGAGATCTCGAAGCTCCTAGCCTCCTGCCCTGTGCATCTTAGAAACATCGTGATTTGCGCCCTCAACACGGGCATGCGCCGCGGCGAGATCCTCGACTTGAAATGGTCGCAGATCCGCGATGGGTTTATTTACCTGCACAAGACGAAGACAGACGAGCCCCGGCAGATCCCGGTGAATGAAACGCTCGAGGCGGTTTTTCACGAGATCCGTAAATCGCAACAGATTGGCTCCGAGCATGTTTTCATCTACTCGCTGAAAAACAAGAGGAAGGAAGCGCCGGCGCCCCAGGGCTTGAAGGTCATCAATCCGATCGTAGGGAATGGCGTGAAGGAAGTTAAACGGTCCTTCTCGACGGCCCTGAAGAAGGCAGGGATTGAAAATTTCCGTTTCCACGACCTCCGGCATACCTTTGCAAGCCACATGGTCATGCGTGGCGCAAGTCTGAAAGAGGTCCAGGAGCTCCTGGGCCACAAAACCATGACCATGACGCTCCGTTATGCCCACCTCGGCGAAGAGCAGAAGAAGAAGGCCGTCAACCTCCTCAATGGGCTCACGGCCATGTCACAAAATGTCACAAAATGCGATTTTCTCGCCTCCGAAGCACCCGCCAAAGAAAAAGCCGCTTCGCAAGTACGCGAAACGGCTCTTCTTCTTGGTGGGCCGCACAGGGATCGAACCTGCGACCCGCTGATTAAGAGTCAGCTGCTCTACCAACTGAGCTAGCGGCCCAAGATATTCGGCTGTCTATTTATGGTGCGCCCGGCACGACTCGAACGTGCGACCAACAGATTCGAAGTCTGCGACTCTATCCATCTGAGCTACGGGCGCTTCGTTGCCCGTTTTATTGCTGGGGTGAGTGGAGGGACTTGAACCCTCAACCTTCGGGGCCACAACCCGACACTCTGACCAGTTGAGCTACACCCACCGTCTTATCTGGCGCGCCTGCAGGGATTCGAACCCGGGACCTACGGATTAGAAGTCCGTTGCTCTATCCAGCTGAGCTACAGGCGCACGTGACGTTCCGATCGCGAAGAGGGATTAATAAACGCTTTGCCCCGTTTTGTCAAGCCGGATTTCACATTTTTTTTGGCCTCAGCGCAGGACGAACCCCACGATCCCCTCGAACCGGTATCCCCTGCGGCCCATCCCCTCCCCGGCGGCGTCGGTGGTGAAGTAGTGGCGGCCCGTCTCGGGGTTGAACCAGCGGTAGAGTTCCCTCGTGCCGGGCAGGCGGATCGTGGCGATGTTTCCGATCGCACCGCCGAAGACGTAGCCCTGGAGGTTCTTTCGGCCCCCGCTCCGCTCCGCCGAGTAGTAGTGGTCCCCGATCGCGGGGTTGTACCAGCGGTACAGCTCGGCGGTTCCCGCCGTCCCCGGCCCGTAGAGCCGGAAGGCAAGCCCCGCGCGCCGGTAGGCGCCGATGTACCGGGGGTCCTCCTTCTCGGGATGCGCGGTGAAGAGGACGTCGGTCCCCCGGGTGTACCGCCACACGGTCAGGTGTTTCGGCGCCGCCTCCCCGGTGACGGCGAAGGAAACGGGAATGCGGACGGTCCCGCCGTTGGACGAGATCGTCACCAGGTCCATGTAAACTCCGGGTTTGAGACCGGAGAGGTTCATCCGCACGGTGACGAAATCCGTCTCCCGCGTGGTGGTGCCCGAAAGCGGGGTGAGCCGGATCCAGGCCGCGGGCGGGCTCGTGACCCTCGAGTCCCGCACCGTGATGCCCTCGAGGACGACGGACCCTTCCGAAACCTGCAGGTGGAGGCTGTGCGGCCCCTCGGGGAGCCCTTCGGCAAGGACTGCCTCGAAACGCCCGCCCTCGAGATCCACGAGGGTCGCCTGCCGCGGGGGCTGATCGCCGACCGAAACCCTCAGCACGGCTGACGACGATGCGCTCCTGCCGCTCAGGACGGCCCCTGATCCCTGAATCGGGATCCTCAGGGCGCACCCTGCGCCCGCGGCTTTCGGGTATCCCTTCTCTGCGCCCCAGGGCCCCGTCAGCTGAAGGGCATCCTTCAGGGCCGCCGGCGGCGCGTAGGGTCCCCCGGCGTCCAGGGCCTCGTTGTGCAGCGAGAGATACCTCCCCCTTGCCCATGACGAAGGCGACCCGGCTGCCCCCGACGAGGCCTGCCATCTCAGCACGCCCGCCCCGGAGTTGAACACGCGGATCTTCCTCGTGATTTCCCGGACGGGCTCCATGTCCCCCAAGTCGATGCCCCGGGGTTCCGCCTCGAGGGCGGGCCTCGATCGAACATCGGTGAGGTTGAACTTCACGAACAGGGTCCGTCCGCCGGAATCGGACTCGACCCGCAGAGCCTCCCGCCAGGGCCCCTCGGCCAGCGTACGCCTCAGGACCAGGACGTCCCGTCCCGCCGCCAGGCGGATCTCCACCGGGTGATCGCCCGGCCCCGCCCCTTCCCGGAGGGAGACGAGCGTCACGTCGACCTTCGAGGGCCGGCCGCCGGCTTCCCCCGAAAGCACCCCGCCCTCCTCCCAGTCCTGCGGCGCGGCGAGGGTCCACCGGATTCTCCCCTCCGCGGTGTTCGAGATCTGGAACTGTGCCCGGGCGGTCTCTCCAGGCCCGAGATCCCCGAGGTCGACCTCCCGGGCCGAGAGCTGGAGGGCCGCGGCGGCGCTCCCCGCACCCGTCGGCGAGAGAACGGCCAGAAGGGCGAAAAGGGCCGCGGCGATTGTCCTGGAAAGGCTCGTCATCACGGGCTCCCGACCCCGGTGCGATTCCGGTCGATGCCCCCGGGGCGTTCAAAAATGCTTGACAGGCCGCCTGCTCGAGTATAGAAGGACAGCTTTGTATAAAGCCGAGGTCACCCGCTCCGTGGCAGTCAGGGATGAATTGACAGCCTGGGTTGCGCTCACGTCCGTCGAGGGGGTCGGAAGCGTCGCGTTCCGCAACCTCCTGTCGGTCTATGGATCGCCTCGCCGTGTCTTCGAAGCCGCCCTTCCCGAACTGGAGCAAGCGGCGGGATTAAACCACAAGACGGCACGCAACATCAAGGAATTTCGGGGCTGGGAGCGGGCCCGCGCCGAGATCGAGAGGGCCGAGCGCGAGGGCGTCTCGATCGTCACCTGCCGGGACCCGGTGTACCCCGAAAGGCTTCGGAGGATCTACGACCCCCCGCCTCTTCTCTACATAAAAGGAAGCCTCGACGGGGCGGACATCCCCGTCGCCGTCGTGGGCTCCCGCAGCGCCAGCCCCTACGGCCGCTACGTCACGGAGAGGCTCTGCCGGGAGCTCGCGCAGAGGGGGGTGACCGTCGTCAGCGGGCTGGCCCGGGGCATCGATACCTGCGCGCACCGCGGGGCCCTGGCGGGCCGGGGCCGCACGATCGCCGTGATGGGCTGCGGCATCGACGTGATCTACCCGCCGGAGAACCGCAAGCTGCACGGCGAGATCGCCTCGAGCGGCGCCGTGGTGACGGAGTTCCCCTTCGGCACGGAGCCCGACCGGCCGCACTTCCCGGCGCGCAACCGCATCATCAGCGGCCTGTCGCTGGGCGTTCTCGTCGTCGAGGCGGGGGACAAGAGCGGCTCGCTCATCACGGCCCGGTGCGCGCTGGAACAGAACCGGGAGGTCTTCGCCGTCCCGGGCGGCATCGACCTTCCGGGCTCGCGGGGCGTAAACCGGCTGCTCAGGCAGGGGGCCAAGCTCGTGGAGAACGTGGAGGACATCCTCGAGGAGATCCTCCCTCAGCTCGAGCGGCCGCCGGCGCCCCCCCCGCGGGAGGCGAAGGGTCCCTCCGACCGCGGGGAAGGCCCGCGGAGAGACGATCCGGGGCGCGAGCCCCTGACGGAGAACGAATCGCGGCTTCTGGGCTGCATTACAGAAACGCCGCAGGATGCCGATACCCTCATCAACCGCACGGGCCTGGCCGCGGCCGAGGCCCTCTCGCTTCTGTTGTCCCTGGAGCTCAAGGGGTACATCCGGCAGCTCCCGGGGAAACGGTTCACCGTGAAGGAGCCTTGATGTCGAACGCACTGATCATCGTCGAGTCGCCCACAAAGGTGAAGACCATCAAGAAATACCTCGGCTCGGAGTTCGACGTCCGGGCCTCCGTGGGCCACGTGAAGGACCTGCCCGGCAACTCGCTCGGGATCGACATCGAGCACGACTTCAGCCCCACCTACCAGGTTCTCGAGGCCAAGAAGAAGGTCATCACGGAACTCAAGAAGGCCGCGAAGGCGGCCGACACGGTCTACCTCGCCCCGGACCCCGACCGCGAGGGGGAGGCCATCGCCTGGCACATCGCCGAGGAGATCGGCGCCAAGGGGAAACCGATCTACCGCGTGCTCTTCAACGACCTGACGAAGAACACGATGCTGTCGGCCATCCGGAACCCCCTGCCCCTGGACCGCAACCGTTACGAGGCCCAGCAGACGAGGCGCATCCTCGACCGCCTCGTGGGCTACCAGATCAGCCCGATCCTCTGGGACAAGGTGAAGCGGGGGCTCTCGGCGGGGCGCGTGCAGTCCGTCGCCGTGCGGATCGTCTGCGAGCGCGAGGAGGAGATCCGGACCTTCAAGCCCGAGGAGTACTGGACGATCACGGCGGCCCTCGAGGGCGCGAACCCGCCGCCCTTCGAGGCCAGGCTCGTCAAGATCGCGG
>MVQS01000381.1 GCA_002067855.1 Syntrophaceae bacterium PtaB.Bin038 | reverse complement strand
CGAGGGCTGGCGGTCCGTCTACCGGATGCGCACGCTTCGCGCCGAGGCCCCCGTCGAAGAAGGATTCCAGAAGGGGAACGTCCTCGCAAGCTACGCCCACCTGCACCTTGCGAGTCGGCCTAGGGCTCTGGAGCGCTTCATCGCCTCCTGCGAAGGACGAACATCCGGCGATGCCGACAAACGGGGAAGTTCCGGCTCGTAGGCTTCCCCGTCGGGTCGCCCGGGCGCTTGACGGATGGGCAATAAAAAAGGTTCCTCGCTATTCTGAGTGGGTAAATTCTTGAAGTCGGTCGGTGTCAGTGATACATCGTCGTCTCATGAGAGACACGGACCTTCTTCAATTAGCGTTAGGGTTGGCCCCACCGTGGAAGGTGGTGAGTTGTCAGTTCGATGCCGAGCAGCGACGTCTGGACATCAAGCTGGACTTTCCCCGGGGGAGCCGTTTTCCCTGTCCCTCCTGCGGGCAGGGGGACTGTCCGGTTCACGATACGGAGCCAAAGAGCTGGCGGCATCTGAACTTTTTTCAGCATGAAGCCCATCTGGTTGCCCGCGTGCCGCGGATCCGGTGCAGCCGATGCGGGGTTTTGCACGTGGCCCTGCCATGGGCGCGTCCGGGCAGCGGCTTTACCCTCTTGTTTGAGGCGTTCATCATGATCCTGGCCCAGGCCATGCCGGTCAAGCGGATCGCCGAGCTGATCGGGGAGCATGACACCCGCCTGTGGCGCGTGCTGGAGCATTACGTCGACCGGGCCAGGGAGCAGGCCGACTACTCCGATCTGCGGCAGCTCGGGGTGGATGAAACAGCCAGCAAGCGGGGGCACCACTATGTCAGCCTCTTTGTCGATCTGGAGCAGGCCCGGACAGTCTTCGTCGCCGAAGGCAAGGATGCCTCGACCCTCGAGCGGTTCAAGGCCGACTTGCTCGACCATGGCGGACGTGCCGAGGCCGTCGAGGAGATCTGCTGCGACATGTCGCCTGCCTTTATCTCGGGTGCGGAGTCGCACTTCTCGCAGGCCCGGTTGACCTTCGACAAGTTCCATGTGATGAAGCTCCTCAACGACGCCGTCGACCGTGTCCGACGTCAGGAACAGCGCGAGCGGCCCGAACTCAAGCATACCCGGTATCTGTGGCTCAAAAACCCCGAACGCTTGTCTGCCCAACAACGCTTGATCCTGGAAACCCTTTGCCCCGCGTCGCTACACCTCAAAACCGTCAAAGCCTACCGGATCCGGCTGGCCTTTCAGGAACTCTGGGAACAGCCGCCTGCGCTGGCCGAATCCTTCCTGAAGAAGTGGTACTTCTGGGCGACCCACAGCCGCCTGGAGCCCATCAAGCAGTGCGCGAAAACCATCAAGAAACACTGGCAAGGCATCCTCAACTGGTTCCAGTCTCTCGTCAACAACGGCATCCTCGAAGGCATCAACAGCATGATCCAGGCTGCCAAGGCCAGAGCCCGGGGGTACCGCACCGTGAAGAACTTCATCACGATCATCTATCTCATCAGCGGCAAACTGGACTTCAGGCTACCCACTTGAAACAGCGAGCAACCATAAAAAAGGGCACGCTGCGGGGCGTGCCCTTCCGTTTTTGTCCCGTCCGGGTTATCTCTTCTTGGCGGCCTCTTTCTTCGCCTTCCATTCGGCCTCGGCCTTCTCCTCCATTTCCTCGAGCCGGGTGTAGTAGTCCGGGATCTCCTCGAGGTGGTCCATGGAGATCTCGAGGGCCGTGTACTTGTCC
>MVQS01000380.1 GCA_002067855.1 Syntrophaceae bacterium PtaB.Bin038 | reverse complement strand
GGGTGTCTCGAAGCTCCTGACGGATCACCCTGAAATCGGCAACATTGACATCAACCCTCTCATCCTTTACGGTAAGGGAGAGGGCTGCATCGCCGTGGATGCAAAGATCGAAGTCTCGTAAAGCAGGGGCCAGGGTTCAGGGTACAGGAGGAGAAACGGGGGATTCGGATTCGATTCCCCTGTTTCCCTCGTTCTTCACTTCCGCACGTCCGCGCTCACGCACTTTCTTTCGCTGTCGCAAGGCGGCGTGTTTCTTGCAAATTCCGCTGTCCAGGGAGGTTTTTTCATGAGGCGCAGTCTCATCGGGGGGATCCTTTTTCTCGCATTCTGCGCCGTCCTGGCTGCCTGTGCCGCGGGCGGCGGAGACTCCCGTCCTGAAGATGCGCTTTCGCTCTACGTCACGGCCTATCTGGAGGGGCGGTACGAGGATGCCTGGCGTCTGCTAAGCTCGGAGGACCGTGGAGTGAAGAGCCTCGAGGCCTGGCTCGACGAGAGAAAAGACTCGGGCACCTTCCTTGCCCGCAACCTGCACCGGCTCATCGGGCACGAGGTCCTGGAGTTCACCCGGGTGGACGAGAACCATGCGCGGGCGACGGTGGAGATCCGCATCCCCGATTTCCGCGTCGTCGTCGGCGAGGTCTCCGGCGCCATGGAGGCGGCGACCTGGCCGGCAGGCGCCCTCGAGAACGTGTCCTTCGTGCGCCGCAACGTGGGGGCGTTCGAACAGAAGTACCAGACCCAGGGCATCCCCAAGCGAACGATCCGGGAGACCGTCCTGCTCGTCCGGGAGGACGGGCAGTGGAGGGTCCGGGCGGGCCTGCGCGAAAGGAAGTGAAAGCCATGACGTGGGTCCGTGAAGCCCTCCTCTTTGCGGCAGGCATCACCCTCTTTCTCTTCGGGATGATGCGCCTGAGCGAGGAGGTCCAGCAGTACCTCAGCAACGTCCGCATCCGGCAGTTCTTCCGGCTGGCCGTGGAGAGGCCCCTGTACGGGCTTGTCACGGGCATCGTCACGACGGTCCTGTTCCAGAGCAGCACGGCCACTTCCGTGCTCGTCGTCGGCATGGTGAGCGCCGGGCTCATGAGCTTCTACCGCTCCATGGCGATCATCCTCGGGGCCGACGTGGGCACCACCGTCACGGTCCAGCTCGTCGTCTGGAAGGTCACCGCGATCTCGCCCCTGATCGTGTTCTGCGGGGGCATGCTCTGGTTCTTCGGCCAGCTCCGGTGGAAGAAGATCGGTGAGGGGATCTTCTACTTCGGGCTCATCTTCTTCGGCCTCGAGCTGGTCTCGCTGGCGACGGCGCCGTTCAAGGAAAGCACGGCCCTGCGGGGGTTCTTCCAGGGGGCGGACCACCCCCTGCTGGGGCTTGCGATCGGGGTGATCGCCGCGTCGGTGATCCACTCCTCGGCGATCCCGATCACGATCCTCGTCATCCTGGCGCAAAACGGGGTGATCTCCCTCGATCACGCGCTGCCCATCGTCTTCGGCGCCAACATCGGCACGGCGATCACGGCGCTCATCGCGAGCCTCGTGGCCAACATCAACGGCAGGCGCACGGCCCTGGCCCATTTCCTCTTCAAGCTCATCGGGGCCGTGCTGTGCATGACGGCCCTTCCCCTGTTCCTGCGGCTCCTGGTTCCTCTCAGCCCCGAGGTGGCCCAGCAGATCGCTTACGGGCACCTGCTGTTCAACGTCTTCATCGTGGCCTTCTTCTTTTTCTTCCTGAAGCCCTTTTCCTACCTCGTGGAGAAGATCATTCCCGGCAAGGTCGAGACGCTGCCCATCTGGCCCGAGTTCCTCGACGAGAAGTGCCTCCAGGACCCGGAAGCGGCCCTCGAGAGGGTCCGGAAGGAACTGCGGCGGCAGATGTTTCTCGTCCGGCGGATGTGCGCGTCGAGCATCAACCTCATCTCCCGCTTCGAAGAGGGCAGGGCCCGGGACATCCGCTACATCGAGCTCGTCGTGGACAACCTGCGGAGGGAATTGAACCGGTATCTGATGAAGATCTCCAGGGGCGGGCTTTCCGTCGAGCTGTCCCGCAAGCTATTCGCCTATTCGGGGATTTCGGACGACATCGAGAGGATCGGCAACCACGCCGTCTACGTCGTGGGACTGGCCAGGGTGCGGCACAAGGGCGACATCGAATTCACGAGGTGGGCCTGTGCGGAGATCGAGGAGATCGCCGAGCTGATCAACCGCAACATGGAGGATGCCGAATCCCTGCTGGACGGGATCAACGGCGAGCTGATCTCGCGGATCTTTTCCCGCGAGGACCGCATCGATCGGCTGGTCCGCGAGGCGCGCAAGCGGCACCAGGAGCGCTACCACTCCGGCATCTGCCAGCCCGAGGCGGGTCCCATCTTCGTCGAGATGCTGCTTCGCCTGGAGCGAATGTCCGATCACTGCGAGAACATCGCGGAGTACGCGAGGGACCTGAAATAAGGGTTCAGGGGTCAGGGTCCAGAAGAAGAGGAAGAAGCTGTGAAGTTTGGAAGTTAAGAAGTTCGGAACAGCCGTCGTGTTGTGGCCTGCCTCAGGTTTTTCCGAGCTTCCTAACTTCCTAGCTTCTTAACTTCCATCTTTTCCCTGCGCCCTGTGCCCTGTGTCTTATCTGCTGCTCTCCTGCAGGTTTTTCAGGCCCTGGTCCTCCGTGAACGCCGCGTCCATCCCTTCCTGAGCGTCGTCGAACGGCTCGCCGCGACGCTTGACCTCCCCCCGTTTCCTCCGCGCGTGGGACTGCAGCCTCCGCAGGGCCGCCTCGAAGGCCAGGTTGATTGCCTTGTAGAGGTCCTCGTTCGCCTCGCGGCGGATGACAATGTCCTTGCCGGGCATGGCCAGGTCGATCCTGGCGTTGTAGACGACCCCGGAATTGCGGTTCCGGTGGGGAACTTCGAGCAGCACCCGGCAGCCCATCATGTCGCGGTGGAACTTGTCCAGTTTTTCCGATTTCTTCAGGATTCGTTGTTCGATGTCGCCGGTGATCTCGAAATTGCGGGAGGTGATCTGGAGAGGGATTCGTGCCATGGTGCTTCCCTCCTTGTGAAAGTGATTCCACGATACCACGGGGTCCCGGCCGCGTCAAGAAACCCGGCGCGATCAGGGTCCCACGGGTGCCGTTTCTCTAATAATTCTTGACATTTCCAGGATCGATTCGTTAGATGGAACCATCGCGGCCGCCGCGGAATGCGCCGTCGCGGCGTATTGTCCGCCCCGAACCCCCGGGGCGCAGAGGAATTCCCCGGTCGCAACGCACGAGGTTTGCCATGCCTGCGAAGCGCCCTGAAAAGACGACGGGCGGAAGGAAAAAGAAGCGCGACGGCCCGTCCCCCGGCCCGAAAGCGCATAAGCGCGCAGGGAAGGACGGGGCCGCGCAGAGAAGCACCGCGAAGCCTCCGGCCGCCGCCTCGCGTCCGCGGGAGGGCGGGGATCTGTACGGGAGCCTCTTCAGGGACAGCCCCACCGTCATGCTGATCATCGATCCGACGGACGGGCGGATCGTGGATGCCAACCGGGCGGCGGTTCGTTTTTACGGGTACCCGGCCCGGATGCTGAAGTCCATGCGGATCAGCGACATCAACCTGCTCGACGAGAGGTCGCTGCGCGCGAAGATGACGCAGGCCGCGAGGGAGGAGAAGCGGCACTTCCGGTTCCGTCACCGTGTCGCCGGCGGGGCGGTTCGCGACGTCGAGGTCGCGAGCGGCCCGATCCTCCTCGGGGGCAGGAAGCTGCTCTACTCCATCGTCCTCGACATCACGGAACGCAGGCGGGCCGAGGAGGCCCTCCGCGACAGCCTGGAGACGGCAGGCGCTATGCTCAATGCCGTCACGGAGTCCTTCGCGTTGGTTGACAGGGAGGGGATGGTGCTGGCTGCCAACGAAACCTTCGCGGTGCGGCTCGGTACCACTCTGGATCGCATCATCGGGGCTTCGGTTCACGAACACCTCGACCCAGAACTGGTCAAAAGCCGCAAAAAACGGATCGACGAGGTCATCAGAAGCGGCAAACCCATTCATCTAACGGACGAGCGGGCCGGGCGCTGGCTCGAGAACAGCATCTACCCCATCTTCGACTCCCGGGGCAAGGTCGGCCGGCTCGTGATCTACTCGCAGGACGTCACGGAACGGCGGCGATCCGAGGAGGCACTGAAACAGAGCGAGGCGCTCCTGAAGAGCATTTTACAGGCGGCCCCGATCGGGATCGGGCTCGTGTACAACCGCGTGCTGGGCTGGACCAACGACCAGCTGGCCCGGATGCTGGGTTATGCCGTGGAGGAACTGGCCGAGAAGAGCGCAAGGATCCTCTATGATAGCGACGAGGAGTTCGAGCGGGTGGGCCTCGAGAAGTACGTAGAGGTCCTCAAGGGCGGCACGGGGGTGATCGAGACCCGATGGCGACGCAAGGACGGCACGATGCTGGACATCCTGCTCAGTTCGAGGGCCATCGACCCACGGGACCTCACCGCCGGGGTCGTCTTCACGGCCCTGGACATCACGGACCGCAAGCGAAGCGAGGAAGCCCTGCAGCAGTACCAGGACGAACTGGAGCAGCGGGTGCTGGAGCGGACCTCGGAACTGATGGTGGCCAACCAGGCCCTGATCCTGGAGATCGAAGACCGAAACCGCGCCGAAAAGGCCCTTCGGGACTCCGAGAGGCGGCTTGCGGACATCATCTCCTTTCTTCCCGATCCCACCTTCGTCATCGACCGCGACGGCAGGGTCATCGCCTGGAACCGCGCCATGGAGACCATGACCGGGATCGAGGCGAGGGACATGCTCGGCAAGGGAAACTTCGAGTATGCCCTGCCGTTCTACGGGGAGCGCAGGCCGATGCTCATCGACATGGTCCTTTCGGGAGACGAGAGCGGCGCGGGTCCCTATGCCAGGGTCAGGAGGCGCGGGGAGATCCTGTTCGGAGAGAGCTACACCTCGAGTCGCGCGTCCCGAAAGCAGAGGCTCTACCTCTCCGGCACGGCGGCGCCGCTGTACGACTCGCAGGGCAATCGCGTTGGGGCCATCGAGTCGATCCGGGACATCACGGAGCGAAAGCGCGCAGAGGAGCAGCTGCGGTACCGTGACGCCATCCTCGAGGTCGCCGGCTTCGCGGCGGAACGGTTCCTGAAGGCCCCCTCCTGGGAGACGGACATCCGGGAGATCCTGGCCCGGCTGGGCACCGTCACCGGCGTGAGCCGGGTCTATCTCTTCGAGAACCGGACCTCGGAGGGGGGCATCCTGCTCACGACGCAGCGCTACGAGTGGGTTGCGGAGGGGATCAAGGCGGAGATCGACAACCCCGTTTTCCAGGATCTCGACATGGAGCGGGAGGGATTCGCCCGCTGGATGGAGGTCATGCGGCGAGGCGGGCATATCTACGGCATCGTCCGGGAGTTCCCCGAAAGCGAGCGGGGTCTCCTCCAATCGCAGGGCATTCTCTCCATTGCCGCCGTCCCCGTCTATCTGGGCGACCGCTGGTGGGGGTTTGTCGGCTTCGACGACTGCGCCGAGGAACGGGCGTGGTCCGAGGCGGAGATGGAGGCCCTCAACGTGGTGGCCAACACCCTGAGCGCGGCCCTGTCGAGGCGGCACACGGAAATGCGGCTGATCCAGACCTCCGAGCGCCTCTCCGTCGTCCTGGAGTCGCTGCCCATCGTCACCTTTACCTCGTCGGGCGGGGAGGAGGAGAGGATCACCTACATCACGGGTACCGTGGAGGAACTCACCGGATTCAGGCCCGACGAGTTCCTGAGAGACCCCGGCTTCTTCCTCGATCACGTCCACCCCGACGACCGGCCTGTCGTGAGAAGCTGCCGCATGGGATCGGCACGAAGGGAACGTGCGGCTGCGAGTTCCGGTTCCGCGCCGCGAACGGGTCCCACCGCTGGTTCTCCGAGTACTGCCGCCTCATCCGGGGCCCCGAGGGGTCGATCGGCCACATTGTGGGCATCTGGCAGGACGTCACCGAGGAAAAGCGAATCCTCCAGGAGTCCAACACCCGCCTGCAGCAGGTGATC
>MVQS01000379.1 GCA_002067855.1 Syntrophaceae bacterium PtaB.Bin038 | reverse complement strand
CGCGGGCTGCGTGCGCCGCAGGACGAAGACCCCGAGGCACACGACGGTGAAGGCGAAGAGCGTCCCGATGGAGACGAGCTCTCCGAGGACGGAGATGGGCAGAAGCCCTGCAAGGACCGCCGCGACTGCGCCCGTCATCACCGTCGAGACAAAGGGCGTGCGGTAGCGCGGGTGGACCGAGGAGAGGAACCGGGGCAGCAGGCCGTCGCAGGACATGGCGAAGAAGATCCTCGACATGGCGATGATCTGCACGAGGATGACGGAGCTCAGGCCCGCGATGGCCCCGATCTTGACGATGGGCCGCAGCCAGTAAAGGCCCGGCCCGGCGGCGTCGAGCCCGACGGCGATGGGGTCGGGGACGTTGAGGCGGTCGTATCGGACGATGCCCGTCAGGACGAGGGCGACGAGGATGTAGAGGACCGTGCAGATGCCGAGGGACAGCAGGATCCCCCGGGGCAGGTCCCTCTGCGGGTTGCAGGCCTCCTGGGCCGCCGTCGAGACGGCGTCGAAGCCGATGTAGGCGAAGAAGACGACCCCCGCCCCGCGCAGGATCCCGCTCCAGCCGAACTCCCCGAAGGTCCCCGTGTTCTCGGGGATGAAGGGCGTCCAGTTCGAAGGCCACACGTACATCGCGCCGAACCCGATGAAGAGCAGGATGGCCGTCGCCTTGACGGCGACGATGACGCGGTTGGCCGCCGCCGATTCCCGGATGCCCAGGGCGATGAGCGCGGTCAGGACGCCGATGACCAGGACGGCAGGCACGTTGAGGACGGCGCCCGTCGCCCGCCAGCCCGAGGCCGCGTCGTGCGCGAAAGGCGGCGTCGAGAGCGCGGCCGGCATGACGACGCCGAAGTCCCTGAGAAAGCTCGCCGCGTAGCCGGACCAGCCGACGGCGACGGTGGACATGGCGAAGAGGTACTCGAGCACGAGGTCCCAGCCGATGATCATGGCGACGATCTCGCCGAGGCTCGCGTAGGAATAGGAGTAGGCGCTTCCGGCCTCGGGGACCATGGAGGCGAACTCGGCGTAGCAGAGCCCGGCGAAAACGCAGGCCGCAGCCGAGAGCGCGAAGGACAGGACGATGGCGGGCCCGGCGTACTGGGCCGCCGCGTGGCCCGTGATGACGAAGATGCCCGCGCCGATGATCCCCCCGATGCCCAGCAGGGTCAGGTCCGTTGCGCCGAGGACGCGCTTCAGCCCGCGGCCCGCCTCCGCGGGTTCCCCCGTGCAGGCCCCGATGGGTTTCTTGTAGAAGAGGCTTCGGCCTTTCATCGGCTCCCCCCGACCCGTCCGGCTTCACGGCGCGTTCCCATCCCTAGCACATTTCGAGGGGAAGCGCCGCAGGAATCCCCGCGCCGTCCCGGGCAGCCGTCAACCGGGACCGCTGCGCGCCCTCCCGCAATCGCCGTTGCCCCCGGGGCGGAGTTGCGGTAGAGTATGCCGGTTTCGCAATCGACTCAGGGCGGGAGGCGCCCCATGGACGAGGGACGGGCAAGCCGGACGGCGATCGCGACGGCCTACTTCAGGGCCCACCACTGCAAGCACGCAAACCCGAAGATCTTCGAGGATTCCCTGGCGGGCGCCCTCCTGCGCGCGGACGACGTGGCGTCCCTCGAGCGGTTCCTGCTCGCAGGCGTCGCGAAGCACAACCCGGAGCTGGCCGCCTCCGGGGCGGACCGGGAGACCCGGATCGGGCTTGCGCTCCGCGGGCTCGTCGTCGTGCTGGCGCGGGCGCGCTTCACCGAGGAGCGGCTCGCGGAAGCGATGCGCGACGGCGCCGCCCAGTACGTCATCATCGGGGCGGGTCTCGACACGTTCGCCCTCCGGCGGCCCGACCTGCGGGAGCGGCTGCGCGTCATCGAGATCGACCACCCCGCGACCCAGGCCTTCAAGCGCGGCCGGATCCGCGATGCGGGGCTCGAGCCGCCCCCCAACCTGCACTTCGCCCCGGCCGACCTCGAGAGGGAAAGCCTCGCCGAGGTCCTGTCGCGGACACCCTTCGATCGGTCGCGCCCCGCCTTCTTCTCGTGGCTCGGGGTCACCATGTACCTCACGGACGCGGCGATCCGGGCGACGCTGCGCTCCCTGCGGTCGGTGTCCGCCGCCGGCAGCCAGCTGGTGTTCGACTACCTCGACCGGGCCGTCTTCGATACCGCAGACCCGTCGCCGGCGAGGGCCCGTCTCTTCGAGACTGTCCGGCGCGTCGGCGAGCCCATGATCTTCGGCTTCGACCCCGCTGCGCTCGAGGCGGAGCTGGCAGAGGAGGGATTCCGGCTTTTGGAGGACCTGGGCCCGGAAGCCCAGAGCGAGCTTTACTACAGGAACCGGACCGACGGGCTTCAGCCGACGGCCACGGCCCATCTCGCCCGCGCCGCCGTCGTGTAGCCTGCGTGCGGGAAAGGATGTCATGGAAACGATCCTGAGCCATGCCGGGCGGATGCTCTACGCCCTGATGGGCTGGCGCTTCGAGCCGCTGCCGCCCTACGTCGGGAAAAAGCACGTCATCATCGGCTTTCCCCACACGACCAACATGGACACCGTGAGGGCCTTCACGGGGTTCCGCATCGTCAAACGGACCGGACACATCATGATCAAGAAAGAGGCCTTTGTCTGGCCCCTCTCCGTCCTGCTCCGAGCCCTCGGCGGCATCCCCGTCGACCGCCGCGCCCCCGGGGGCGCCGTGCAGCAGATGGTGGACGTCTTCAACGCGCGCGACGAGTTCCTCCTGGCCATCGTGCCCGAAGGGACGCGCAAGAAGGTGCGTACGATCCGCACCGGGTTCTGGCACATCGCCAGGGCCGCCGACGTGTCCATTGTCTGCTGGTACCTGGACAACGAGAACAAGACGACCCGGTGGCTGGGAGAGGTCGTCCCCGGCGAGGACAAGACGGCGGACCTCGTCCGGATCCGCGATCTCTACGAGAGGGCCGGGTACCGGTTCCCGCTGGATGCCGCCGATTCGTAGCCTTTGCAAAGCAGCGGGGCAGTGGAACACCGGGGAAAACGCGTGCAGGAAAGGCACGGCTGCAGAAGACGCCGCTTCCGGCGAAAACCGCTTGTCACCCCTCCGTCTTTTTTTTATACTCGGCCCGGCGAATGGGTCGCCTCTCCAGTCACGAACCCGACGAACGCCGGGAAACACGTGGAGGTGCCTCGATGAAACTGCCTTGTGCCGCGCTTGTTTCTGTTTCCGTCCTGGGCTTTCTGGCCCTTTTCCCGGCCGTCTGCCGGGCGGAGACACCGCTTCATGCAACCCGCACGGGCCCGTTGCTCCTTGCGGCCCAGGAGCAGACCCTCGCCGAAGAGGAACAACGGGCGAAACAGCAGGCCGGTCAATGGCTCGAACTCTTTGACGCCGAGTGCAAAGGGCTGCTCTCGCGGTTTCCCGTCCACGACGAGGCTTCCACCCTTCCCGGAGGAATGAAGGCGGCGGTCGAGAGCTACAAGCAGGCCAGCGACATGATTTCCAAATTGAGATACATCCGGCGTTCGCTGAAACCTGAAATTCTCCGGCAAGTCTCAGATCTGGATATGCACGCCATGCGCTGCAAAACCGCCCTGGGCGAAATCGCGCCGCGCGCGGACAATATCGCCACTCAGAGAAACAAAGCGGTGGGCGGGTGGTTGCGAGCCTGCGAGGCGACGTCCGTTGCGGATGCCGAAGCGGCGGCGGCGGATACCGGTGCGTCGTACCGGATGGCCCGCGACGTCTACGCGGGGCTGGCGAAACAGGTAAACTGGAACGATCTCAAGGCCCAGGGAGAGCTGTACCAGCGGACGTTCGAGGACATCTCCAATCACAGCGAAGCGGCGAGGAGGTACGGGGAGCTGTACGCGAAAACCTCGGAATCGGTGACAAGGGATCTGGGCGGGTACGAGGGCGCCCTGCACTATTTCATCGCGAAGAGGCGCGATCTGGACGAGGCGTTCCCCCGCGTGAAGAGGGCGTACGACGGGTACATGAGCGTCACCTTTCCCTACCGCGGCAAAGGGTGGGCCTCGTCCGAGAGAACCTACGTCGACGACCAGTTCAGGCGCGTGGGCCAGGTGATGAACCGGTTTCCCGACGAGAGCCGCCTGGACGATCTGAGGGCCTTCGGCGGCTCGATCCACTCGGGCGGCGGTCCCGAAACAGAGCTTCCGGACCCCCGCCACTTCGAGGCGCTGATGACGGCCGATATGCGTATGGTCGATTTCCTCAAGTGTGTGGGCGATGTCCAGGCCCAGGGCAAGAGGGCGCATGCCGACGTGACGGGCGCTTACAACAACGCCGTCGATGCCAGGGACTGCGCAAGAAAGATCGCCGCCCGGCAGCCCGCTCCGGCGCCCGCCGCCGCGGGGACCTGCCGCTCGGGCCACGTCCAGTGCCGGGGCAGCAACTGGTGCTGCCCTTCGCAGGATTACTGCTGGGACCAGGCGCGGCTGCGGCAGGCCGTGGATCGGGGCACCTGCTACCGGCCCCGGTAAGGAGAGCAGAGGCGGGTTGGTGAAGCAAAAAGGCCGCCCCCGGCAAGGGGACGGCCTTTCGAATTTCCTTTTGATTGCGGGACTACCTGAAGCTCCGCTCGAAGAGCCCGGCGATCGCCTGTTTCCCGTTGTCCTCCAGGAAGCGCGTCCCGGTGCCCGTGATGTGGATGTGGGTGATGACGGGGTCCTTGCAGGGCGCCCAGTCCGTCCCGTTCCAGGCGAACCAGCCGTTCCGCTTCTGGTCGAAGACGAAGAGGGGCTTGTTGCAGAGCTTGGCGAACTCGGCGCCCCAGCCCGTGCCGCCCTTGACGGTCCTGTCCGGCAGGATCTCGCCCACCACGTAGATCTCCTGGCCCTTGTTGATCTGGTACCAGATGCTCTGCAACACCTTGCGGATGGTCGGGCTCGTGGTGTAGGTGCGGTTCATGAGCCTCGAGACGTACTCCAGGCTCACGTCGCCGTTCTTCAGTTCCTCGTGGTTCAGCACGCGCAGGCCCCGCGTGCGGACGATGCTGTGGCCCTCGAAGGTGAAGTTCACCTCCTCGATGCCCAGCCGCTCGGCGTTGGCCCCGAACTCAGCCTCGGCACCCTTGATGCCGCCGCTGAAGAGAATCGCGTCTTCTTTCTTCATGGTCCTTCCCTGTCCGTCCTTCATTCCCCGTGATGAGGAGGTTGCCGCATGCGCCCGGGGATGGCCTGCCGCACTCCGTGGTGTTCAGTTCCCGTCGCGGATCAGCATCGTCGCGGGGTCCAGCCTCAGATCGCCCTCGCCCTCGCCGGCTGCCACGCCCCGCAGGGGTTCGATGGCGATGTCGACGCCCCTGGGCTCGAGCTTCAGGATCACGTCGAACAGGTCGCTGGCCTCCGTCAGGGCCGGCGGCAGCCCCTCGGGCGTGGGCGTCTCGTGCCGGTGGGTGTGCACGGTGAACCAGGCGCAGACGCCGAGCCTCCCGGCCAGCAGCTTCAGGGCCATCAGGCGCTCCCGGGCGGCCTCCCCGAAGGGGAACCCGTCGATGAGGACCATCTCGGGGTGGAAGATGTTCTGTGCCGTCAGGTCCGTGAGCCGCTCCTCGAGCTTGGGGACGGTGAACCCCTCCACCTTGAAGGTCATGATGAAACGGTGGGGGAGCAGGTCCTCGAGCACCCCGTCGAGCTTCGACCACTTGGATCGGCCGGTCAAATCCTGGAAGAGCTTCTCGTACCAGAGGCTCACCTTGGTGACGGGCTCGTCGAGGCTGATGTGCAGCACGTTTTTCTCCTGCAGCATGGCGTTGAGGGCGAGCTGCACGATGAAGGCGGTCTTGCCGACCCCGGCAGGGGCCAGCACGGCGCCGAAGCGTCCCGCCGCGAGGATCTCTTCTCCCTCCCGGCCCAGGGAGCGAAGCGGGTTGCGGAGGATCAGATCTTTCTTGAACATGTCGATATTCCTGTCCCTGAGATGAATGACGTTTTCAATGGGTTGCGTCTGCATGGGGTGCGGGCTAGGCCGCGTTCTTCTTTCGCGCCGCCACTTCCTCGGCGATCTTCTCGGCGATGGACTGGGGCACGAGTTTGTACATGGCGAACTCCATCGTGAACTGCGCCTTTCCCTGCGTGGCGGACCGCAGCGCCGTGGAGAAGCCGAACATCTCCGCCAGCGGAACGTGGGCCTCGACGACGGACAGGACGCCCTCGTCCTGGGCGCCCACGATCATGCCGCGGCGCTGGTTCAGCAGGCCGATGACCGGTCCCTGGAACTCGGTCGGCGTCTCGACGACGACCTTCATGACGGGCTCGTGGATGACGGGCTTTGCCTTGGCGTAGCCCTCCCGGAAGGCGCCCCGGGCCGCCTGCTGGAAGGCGATGTCCGAGGAGTCCACCGAATGGGAGGCCCCGTCGTTGATGACGACCTTCACGCCGGTGACGGGGAACTCCATCTTGGGGCCCTTGGCGAGGCACGACCGGAAGCCCTTCTCGCAGGCCGCGATGAACTGGGTCGGGATGGCGCCGCCGACCACCCTGTTCTCGAAGACGAACTCCTCGTCGGCGACGGGTTCCATCCAGCCGGCGACGCGGCCGTACTGCCCGGAGCCGCCCGTCTGCTTCTTGTGGGTGTAGTTGAACTCGGCGCGCTGCGTGATGGTCTCGCGGTAGGCGACCCGCGGGTTGCCGGTGGTCACCTCGGCCCCGTACTCGCGCCGCATGCGCTCCACGTAGACCTCGAGGTGCAGCTCGCCCATGCCCTCGATGATCGTCTCGTTGGTCTCGGCATCCACGTGGCAGCGGAACGTCGGGTCCTCCTTCGTGAAGCGGTTGAGGGCCTTGGACATGTTGATCTGGGACTTGTTGTCCTTCGGCACAATCGCCAGCGAGATGACCGGCTCGGGGACGTGCATGGAGGTCATGGTGAGGTTGACGCCCGGGGAGACGAAGGTGTCGCCCGAGGCGCACTCGATGCCGAACAGGGCGCCGATGTAGCCCGCCGGGACGGCCTCGATGTCCTCCATCTGGTCGGCGTGCATGCGCACCACGCGGCCCACCTTGACCTTCTTGCCCGTGCGGACGTTGACGATGGTGGATCCCTTGGCGATCGCGCCCTGGTAGACGCGGATGTAGGTGAGCTGCCCGTAGGGGCCGTCCTCGAGCTTGAACGCGAGCGCCACGACGGGCTTGCCGGGGTCGCTGGCCAGCGTCACGGGCGTCTCGCCGTTGTCCATGTCCAGGGCCGTGTTCTCCACGTCCGAGGGGCAGGGCAGCAGGTCGCAGACGCAGTCGAGCAGGGGCTGGACGGCCTTGTTCTTGTAGGCGGAGCCCATGAGCACCGGCGTCAGCTCGCGGCGGATCGTCCCCGCGCGCAGGGCCGCGATCAGCAGCTCCCGCGGG
>MVQS01000378.1 GCA_002067855.1 Syntrophaceae bacterium PtaB.Bin038 | reverse complement strand
ACGGTGGTTGTAGATGTGGTCCTCGTACTCCTTGCGGAAATATCGGATCGTGCTCAGGACCGGGTTCGGGGCCGTCTGCCCCAGACCGCAGAGGGAGGCGTCCTTGATGATGGCCGCCATCTCCTCCAACAGTTCGATGTCCCCGGGCTTTCCCTTCCCCTGGGTGATGTTGGTGAGGATCTCCAGCATCCGCTTGGTCCCCTCGCGGCAGGGCGTGCACTTGCCGCAGGACTCGTCCTGGCAAAAGTCCATGAAGAAGCGGGCCATGTCCACGGCGCACTTGTCTTCGTTCATGACGATGAGGCCGCCGGAGCCCATGATGGCGCCCAGCTCCACGATCGTTTCATAATCGACCGAGGCATTGAGGTGCTGGACCGGGATACAGCCGCCGGAGGGGCCGCCCAACTGGGCCGCCTTGAATTTCTTTCCGCCGGGAATCCCTCCGCCGATGTCGTAGACGATCGTCCCCAGCGTGGTGCCCATCGGGACCTCCACGAGACCCACGTTGTTCACGTCGCCGGTGAGGGCGAAGACCTTCGTCCCCTTGCTCTTCTCGGTGCCGACGCTGGCGTACCAGGCCCCGCCGCGCAGGATGATCTGCCCGATGTTGGCGAGGGTTTCCACGTTGTTCAAGATGCTCGGCTTTTGCCAGAGACCGGCGACGGCGGGGAAGGGGGGCCTCGGGCGGGGCATGCCGCGCTTGCCCTCGATGGAGGTCATCAGCGCCGTCTCCTCGCCGCAGACGAAGGCGCCCGCGCCCTGGTAGATCTCGATGTCGAAGTCGAAGCCCGTGCCGAGGATGTCCTTCCCGAGCAGGCCCATCTCGCGCGCCTGGGCGAGGGCCACGTTGAGGCGGTGGATCGCCAGCGGGTACTCGGCCCGGCAGTAGATGTATCCCTGCTTCGAGCCGATCGCCTTGGCGGCGATCACCATGCCCTCGAGCACTGCGTGGGGGTCCGCCTCGAGGACGCTGCGGTCCATAAAGGCCCCGGGGTCGCCCTCGTCGGCGTTGCAGAGCACGTACTTCACGTCGCCCGGGGAGCGCTGCGCGAACTGCCACTTGAGCCCCGTCGGGAACCCGGCGCCGCCGCGGCCGCGCAGGCCCGATTTGAGGACCTCCGCGACGATCTGCTCGGGCGTCATCTCCGTGAGGGCCTTAGCCATGCCCGCGTAGCCGTCGCGGGCGATGTACTCCTCGATGTTCTCGGGGTCGATGAGGCCGCGGTTTCGCAGCACCCTGAGATCTTGAAGCGCGAAGAAGGGGATCTCCTGCATCGAGGGGATACGCTCTTCCTTGCCCGGCTCCTTGTAGAAGAGCCTCTGGACGGGGCGTCCCTTGATGAGGTGCTCCTCGACGAGCTCGGGGACGTCCTCCGTCTTGATGCCCATGTAGATGATGCCTTCGGGGTAGACGACCATGATGGGCCCTTGCGCGCAGAAGCCGTTGCACCCGGTCTCGACGACCTTGATCTCCTCCGCGACGCCTCGCCTGGCGATCTCGTCGACGAGGGCCTTCTTGACCGCGATGCTTCCGGATGCACGGCAGCCCGTCCCCCCGCAGACCAGCAAATGCGAGCGAAATACTTTCATCGATTGCGTTCCTCCCCTGAAATGGATTCCCCCTCCGGGGGGCCGGGGCCCCCTCTGCCCCCTAGCGGACGACCTCGGACCCCTTCGCGAGCACGAAGGGCGTCTGGATCTCCCCCTCCAGGACGTGCCGCTTGAACACCTGCCGCATCTTCATCTCGTCCATCTTCTCGTACTTGATGGGCTCCTTGCCGAGAAGCTCGACGGTGACGAGGGGCTCGCGGCTGCACAGGCCCATGCAGCCCGATGTGGTGACGATGACGTCCGTGGTGTTCGTCTCCTCGATGACGCGCATCAGGGCGTTGAGCACCTCGCGGGCGCCCGAGGCGATACCGCAGGTTCCCATGTGGACCGTCACCTTGGCCCGCTGCCCGCCCTCGCGCAGGGCGGTCTGGGAGTGGACCTTCTCCTTGATCTTCTTGAGATCTTCGATCTTCAGCTTTGACATGGTGTAACCTCGCTGATTGGGCTAAAGGCCTGGGGCTTATGGCTCAGAACAAAATACGAAACCGTGTTTCCTTCCTCCCGCCTTGAGCCTTAAGTCTGTCGCCTGATGCCTGTCTTTATTGATACTCGTCCAGCACCGATTTCAGCTTCTGGGTCTTCACCCGCCCGTGGACGTTCTCATCCACCACGATGACCGGTGCGAGGCCGCAGGCGCCGAGGCAGCGGACCGTCTCATAGGTGAAGCGGCGGTCCTGCGTCGTCTCGCCTTCCCCGACCTTGTACTCCTTCACGATGTTCTCGGCGATGGACTTGCCACCGCGGACGTAGCAGGCCGTGCCAAGGCAGACGCGGACCGTGTGCCGGCCGCGCGGCTTCATCGTGAAGAAGGAGTAGAACGTAACGACCCCGTAGACCTGCGCAAGGGGGAGGTTCAGCCCGTCGGCGATCCTCTTCTGCACCGACATGGGGAGGTAGTCCAGCACCACCTGGGCCTCCTCCAGGACGGGGATGAGGCACCCGGGCCTTCCCTTGTGCCGGGCGATGATCGCGTCGAGCTTCGCCACCTGTTCGGCGGAGAACTCGCGGAGCAGATCGCTGTTGCCGTTCTTCATGGATGCTCTCCTCTCTCGGGAGGGGTTCATGCCGACGCCCCGATGTCCCCCAGCCCCTCCGCGATGTGACCGCGGAGGAACCCCGTGACCTCGGGGTGGTTCAGCGGAACGTCCTCCAATGCTCTTTTGATGTTTCTCGTGTCCAGCAGGTAAACCCCGCCGTCCGTTTCATGTCTGTAAATGAAATCGCTCCCGGGGTTTCCCACGATGAGCGCAATCAGGGTCGACGCGATGTCGCCCAGGGGCTGCCGGTCGATGTGGCTGAGGCCGAAGGAGGCCTCGACGATTGTGCCGGTCTGCGGCCTCGAGCGAAGGCGCAACCGTCCGCCCGTCCTCTCCGCGGCCTCGGCGAGCATCGGCAGGCCCAGGCCGACGCGCCGTACCTTCTTCGTCGTGTAAAAGGGGTCAAGGGCCCTCTCGCGCTCCTCGCGGGTCATGCCCCTGCCGTTGTCCGTGATCCGCATCAGGAAGAGGTCCTTCGACCGGCTCTCCCGGACAAGGATGCGCACAAGCGACGCCCCGGCGCGGATGGAGTTCTCGGCGATGTCCAGGATGTGCAGCGCCAGCTCGAGCACTCTCTCACTCCAGGATGCAGCGGCCGTCCCTTTTCTCGAAGGCCAGCTTCAGCTCCGCTAGCGTCGGTTCCTTCAGCATCGCGCGCGTGATTCCCGTCCCGATGTCGGTGATGATGTGGGAATCGGAGGATTCGATGAAGGCAAAGCGCGCAAGCTCCGGGTGCCGCCGCCTCGCCTCGGCGAGCCCCATCCGGCGGTTGACCTCCAGGGCATCCAGGGGGAGCCCCTCGGGGATGAACCCGAGCTGCCCGAGGATGCCGAAGGCCTCGCGGTTGATATGGGCCGCCACGGCGAGCCCGCCCGCGGCGTGGATGGCGTCCACGATGCGCTCGAGCGGGAGAGCCGTGGCCCCGATGAGCAGCCTCTCGCTGAGTCCCTCAACCTCGTCGTGCTCGTTGACGACGGCCTGGCAGCCGAAGACGTTCTCGTCGTTTGTCCCGGGCAGGTGCCGGTAGACGAGGTCCTGCAGGGGGCCCAGGTTTTCCAGCTTGTCAAAGAGCGCCAGAACGTGAACTTCCTCGCAGCTCGTGACCTCCATGCCGGGAAAGACGGTCAGCCCGGTCCCTACGGCGCACTTGATGACGTACGGGACGTTTTCGGATGCGTTGTGGTCGCAGACGGCGATGATGTCGAGGCGGCGGGCCAGCGCCATCGAAACGACGGCCCGGGGGTACATGTCGAGGTCGGCACAGGGCGAAAGACAGGTGTGGACGTGGAAATCACAGCGGAACTCCCTGATCATCGGCGGAACCCCTTGAGGGCTGCTGCCGCTCTCCCCCCGGTCAGGCACGCGCAGGCCGTCAACGGCAAAAACCCGCTGAAGGAACGTCCCCGTTCGGCCCGTTCCTTTACTATAAATTCACGGATGGATCAATTGATATATTCGGCCGACGATCTCGAAGGCCGGCAGGTCCGTCACCAGGATGGGGATCCCCTCCGCCTCCGCTTTGGCCGCCGTGTCGGGGGCGGGCCCGCTGCCCTGGATCAGGACGATGCCCGCGAGTTCCTTGAGGCTGGCGACGGCCACGATGTTCTG
>MVQS01000377.1 GCA_002067855.1 Syntrophaceae bacterium PtaB.Bin038 | reverse complement strand
CGTGGTACTCCAGGAGCTGAACGTCCGGATCGGGATCCTGCTGGACGAACTTAAAAAGGGTGCCGAGCAGGCGAAAGCGCAGGCCAAGGGGATCGAGGGTACGTTCCGGGCCCTGAAGTCGGCGCTCGTCTCGCTCGGCGTTTTCGCGTTCATGAAGTCGGCCGTGGCCGAGTTCCTGGAGGCGGACCGCGTCTCGTCGAACCTCGCGCTCCGCATCCGGGCGCTCGGCGGCGACTTCGCGAGGAATAAGAAGGCGGCCGACGACTTCGCGACCTCCCTGAGCCGGCTGAGCGGGATCGAGGACGACGAGCTGAAAAAGAGCATGAACAGCCTGCTCGACCAGACGCACGACCTCGAGGCGTCGATGTCGCTCCTGACCGACGCGATGGACCTGGCCAAGGGCACGGGCATGGACCTGAAGCAGGCGACCGACCTCATCGGCCAGGCCTATGCCGGGAACCGGATGGCGCTCATGCAGCTCGGCAGGACGTTCGGGATCGCCCGCGAGCAGTCTACCGACTTCGGGACGGTCATGAAGGCCGTGCGGGCCCAGGTCCAGGGGGCGGCCACCGACCAGCGCCGGCTCGACGTGCAGATCGGGCAGGGCGCCACGGTCTGGTCGGACTTCAAGGAGAACATCGGGCAGGCCCTGTCCGGGTTCGTCGGGCTGGTGGGCCGCGGGATCAGGCCGACAATCGAATTCCTCGGGAACCTGAAGGTCGTCCAGGACCAGGTGCTCGGCGGCCTCTACAAGCTGGCCGGCAACCTGCGCTCGATCTTCACGCTCGGATTCAAGGGCTGGGCGGCCGAGAACAAACGCATCATTGACGACGCCGTCAGCAAGAGCCAGGCGGCCTTCGAGCGCCAGGAGGCCGCGGCGACAAAAACCAAGAAGATCGAACAAGGGAAGCAGCAGCGCTGGTCCGAGGACTACCTGCGCCGCATGCGCGAGCAGGACCAGAAGGACCGCATGGAGCGCGTACGATCCGAGAACCAGTTCATGAAGAACAAGGTCAGCCTGGGCCAGGCGACGGAGATGGAGCTCCTGGACCTGCAGCGCCAGAACGCCGAGGAAGTCGCCGCGATCTATGGAAAGGAGTCTCAGGAATTCCAGGAGTACCAGAGCGAGATGATCGAGACGGCGAAGGGCGCCTACGCCAGCATGTACGAGCTGGGGATCTCGTCCGTATCCGCGCTCTCCCAGGGATTCGAGTCCATGTTCGGGGCGATCATCTACGGCAGCGCAAGCGCGGGGGATGCGATCGCCATCTTCGGCAAGACCATGGCGAAGTCGCTGCTTAACTCGGTCGCGTCCGTCATCGAGGGCGAGGCCGTCAAGGGGATGGCCGGCTACCTCTCGAATATGCTGCTCGGCGGCCCGCTCTTGGCCGGTGCCACGTCGGCCTATTCGCTGCCGCTCATCGCGTCGCTCGCGGCCCTGTCCGGCGTCATCCGCGGGATCTCGGCCGGGCTCGCGGAGGGCGGGGTCATGGGAAGCCCGAGCATTATCCGGTTCGCCGAGAAGGAGCCGGAGGCCGCGATCCCCTTCTCCAGGATGGGCGAGGCCTTCCAGATGTACAGCCAGTATCTTGACAAGCGCGGCGGCAACGCCGAGGGCCGGCGCCAGGTCAACGTGACCATCGACAACCGCGGGGCGATGATCCTCGACTCCGGATTTGAGGAGCGCCGGGCGGCCAAGAGGCTCGGAGACGCCCTGAAGCGCTCGGGCATCATCTAAAGGGAGGGCAGCATGGCGGCAACCTTCATCCTCGGAGATCTGGAACCCGAGGTCACCCCACGGATCGCCCCATCGCATATCATCCTCGGCGAGAACGTCAGGACGCAGACCGGGGCGCTCTATTCCACGGCGTCCGCCGACCGCCTGGCCTTCGCCCTCTCGTTCGAGCGCCTGACCTACGACGAGTACCTCCTGCTCGAGTCCTACTGCATGGCCCTACCCGGAAGCCTGAACGCCCTCCTGGTCATGAACGACCGCGGCCGCCTGTTCGACGGAGAGACCGTCGACGGCGACCTGGGGCGCGTGCTCAACAAGGTCAAGATCGTCGGCTGGTCGCTTGAGTCGGCCACGCCCTACGACGACGCCGGCGGCGTCTTCAGGGCCGAGGTCCAGGTGGAGGAGTCGTGACCTTCCCGTCTGTCCCGGACGATGTCAAGGCATCCCCGATGCGCCGCATGGAATGGCGCACGCGGTTCGCCTGGGGCGGCAACCTCATCCGCCGGCGGGACCAGGCCGGAGCGATTATCCCGACGGTCACGGCCAGGAGCGAGGCCGTGGGCCAGCCCGTGTCGGTCGCCGTGGATGGGTTCAGGCCGCACGAGGATCCCCTGGATTCGACGTACGCCGGGCACTGGGAGTCCACGGGCATCCCCCTGGACCGGGACGCAAATGCGGCCATCTACGACGATCTGAGCGATTGGTCTGGGTGGTCCCTGGGCGATTATGGGGGCATCTCCGGGTCGGCGCAGGCCCTCTCCGGATCCTGGGGCGAGCTATCAGGGACCGGGCCGGCGCCCGGGACGGTCTGCGGCCAGGTGGCCCGTGAGGCGTCCGGGACCCACGCGAAGGGCAAGTTCTTCCAGGTCCAGCTCGCGTCCGCGCGCCCGACGGCCTCGGCCGGCGCCTTCCTCGAGCACGGGATCATCCTCTCGAATACGAACACGCTGGACGTGACCGCCGAGGACGATGCGGTTCTCGTCTCGCTGCGGCACACGGACGCCGGCGTATTCCTCCGGCTCGCCAAGATCGTCTCCGGCGTGGAGACCGAGGTCAGCTCGGTCGAGATCCCGGATGCCTGCTATTCCCAGAACCTCAAGCTGCAGATCAGGGACGACGAGCTGACCGTATTCGAGAGCCGGCAGCGCTACACGGTCGTCTCGTTCTACTTCAAGACGGACGTCTCGCACCTTGACGCCTCGGTCTACCTCAAGCTCTTCACCCGCCAGGACGACGCCGTGGCCTATTCCGCCTTCTTCAGGGACCCGGGCGCGTTCACGGCCAGGCAGATCCGCTGCGGGGGCGAGGTCGGGTTCCGCGACGAGTTCGCGGCCGACGACCTGGCGCTCGCTTGGTCCGGCATCGACTGCACCCTGGCCAGGGTCAGCGATGGCGCTGGAGGCTACATGCTGGAGGCGACCAGCGACCAGGCGGCGCCGGCGGGGTTCTGGGTCCGGGCGGCTGGGTCGAAGGCCACGTTCGGGGATTTCCGGATGACGGCCAGGATCGACAGGCTGGCCGGGGCGAACGTCGCCTGGCTCTACGGGCGCCTGACCTTCGCGTCCGGGAACGGCTACCTCGTGCAGTTCGCCGCGGCACAGGTCAAGATCATCCGGGTCGACGGCGGCGGCGGGACGGACCTCGCGACCGAGGCCGTGACCGTCCCGGAGGCATTCGAGGCGAGGGTGGAATTCGAGGGGAGCGCGATCCGCGTCTACGTCGACGGGGCCCTGGCCGCGTCCACGACGGACCCGAACTACACGGCCGGCGAGGCCGGTGCCGGTGGGTATGGGGACAACACGGCGGCCACCATCGGGATCGTCTCGTTTGACATCGCGGAGCGTGGCCTGCAGGAGTCCGCGGCCATGGCCTACCATGGCGCCGGGCTGCAGAACGGCAGCTTCGAGGAGTGGGACGCGGCGGACGGCGTAACGGGGGCCGTGGACACGGTGGCCTCGGCGTGGGCCGGCAACGCCGGGATGGGGAGCCCCACGTTCGAGAAGTCCGCGGCAGGATACTCCGGGAACGCGCAGCAGATCAACCTGGACGCCTGGCATCCCTCCACGACCCAGCAGGCCGAGCTCTGGCAGACCGGGATCAGGGTCAACTCCCGGCACATCTACCGCGTCAGCTTCCGGCTCCTCATCCACCAAAATGTAGGCTCTCGCATTAATCCGGGGCTGAACGGGTTCGCCCAGATCGCGGTCAACCTTTACGGGGTCGGGAGCGCGAAGGCCAGGACCATCTCGGACGACGAGACTGACTACCTCGCGCACGACGTCTGGCATCATCTCTCTTTTTACTTCGGCACCGACGACTTCTCGGACCCAGCCTTCGACACGAACGGCGAGACGGAACTCAAGATCCTCATCCAGGCCGGCGCCACGGGATACGCCTTTCCGCATCCGTTCTACGCCCTCATTGACGACGTCACGATCGAGGACCTCGCGGAGATCACGAGCGCCGATCTCCCGGACCACGCCCTGGGCTGGGTGGCGCTGCGCGAGGACGCCTCCTCGCGCCTGGACGCGCAGGACGGCTACGAGGCGTTCGTCGTCATGCCGACGTCCGTGGTCTACCGCGGGGCGGACGCCGGCTGGTCGCTGCAGGGGTCGGAGGGACACGAGCTCTTCCGCTCGCGCGCCTACGCCGACTTCTTCCCGGGCGACCGCTGGGAGATCGCGCCCGAGTGGATCGCCATCGACCAGGCGACGGGCCGGGCTCTGAACCATCTCGTCGCCTACCCGCTGGCCGGCGAGACGCTCCGCTGGGCCAACGTCGTCGCCGGAGACTCGTGGATCGGGGGCGCGGTCCTGAAGACCATGCCGGACGGGGAGGCGGACGCCGCGGCGAAGCTGGACCTCGAGGTCGAGGCGAGGGCCGGGCGCTACGTCCAGGTCGTGCTCCTGGACACCGGCGTCGATGGGGACGTCTGCACGGCCCAGGAGATCGAGCTCTACTTTTTCTCGGACGAGTCCGCGAGGATCCTGCAGCAGCCCGGGTCCGGGCAGGACGTCACGGTAACGTCCAAGCGCGACCAGGGCGCGAACAGCCTGCCGAACGCAGGGACGTTCTCGGTCCGGCTCAGGAACGACGACGACCGCTTCGACCCGCGCAACGCGGCCTCGCCGATCTACGGGGAACGCCAGGCCGACGGGCTCGGCGAGATCCGGTCCGGCGTCCAAGCGCGCCTCGGCGTAGTCTGGAAGATCCAGGAGACAATCGAAGAGGCGGCCGCCTACGAGGACCAGTGCTCGAGCACGTCCACCTGGAACACGAACGGGACATCGCTAAATCTTTTTCCTATTGGCGCCGGCGGGTTCCTGCGGGTCAAGATCACTAATACCTCGCACGAGATAGACCAACCCATCCAGGGCGACATCTACACGGATCCGTTCATCGCGGACTTCTCCGTGTTCCCGCGCCTGCGGATGACCGTCGCCGCCGTCGAGGGCCTCATCCAGTGGCGCCCAGCGGTCCGCGTCTACGACTGGGCCCTGCTGAACTATGTCGATTATCCCCTGGACGTCTACGCCTCGGAGTCCGGCGACTTCGAGTGGGACCTGGCGACCTATCCCGCGCTGCCTGCCGGCACGGTCATGGCCGCGCTCGTCCTGCAGTGCCAGTTCGTCCAGGGCGCAACGATCGCGGACCAGACGGAGCACTGGGTCGACTTCGATCACATCTCGCTGCTCACGCCAGCGACCGCCTGGAAGAGCTACGAGACCGAGGTCATGCGCGGGCTCATCGGGAACCGCGCCGCCTCGATGGAGCCGATCGGGATCTCATGCGACACCATGGGGCAGAGCGCGACGATCGACGGGACGGACTTCACGGCCGCGCTGGACGAGCCGGCGCCCTACGACGAGCTGGACGTCTGGGAGTCCGAGTCCGCGGATGATGTCTTCGCCATGATCTGCTACCTGGGGAACATCCCGGCCCAGGACATCGATGTCGAGGCCACGGGCCTGACGCTCCCGGTCGCGGCGCTCGAGCAGTCCTCGCTCCGCGAGCACCTGGCGCAGCTGGTCAAGGTCCTTGGCGGGTCCGCGTGGCATACGCCGGACGGGAAGATCGTCTACCGCAACGTCTACTCGAAGCGCGCGATCGAGCAGAGCGAAAAGGCGGACTACGACGCCGGAAGCAAGACGGATGTCAGCTCGGACCTGGTCGACGGCGACCTCATCCTGGACGACCTGACCTACGATTCGCACCTCGAGGGCCTCGTGCTTCCTGAGGACGAGCTGGACGACCCCTGGACAGTCGACGAAGCGGATGGAACCGCGCAACGGTTTGTCCAGGACTCGAAGTACAACGTGCTCATCCCGCTCGCGCTTAATTCCGCGATGGTCCACAGCCAGAAGATCTCGCTCGATCCGACCGCCGGCTTTGTGATCGAATACAGGGTCACAGTCGACCAGGCGACAGCTGGCAGGACTCCGGTCCTTGACGTCTGGGGCTATACTTCGGCGGTGGCCGCGCGCGATACGGCGGCCTGCGCCTGGCGCCTGCGCCTGTTCTGGGCTGGCGGCGTTTTATCGGTCCAGGCCGGCGGGAAGCTCACACTCGACAGGATCCATGAGCCCTATACCTCCACGACGTTCCTGGTGGGCCCGTACCGGGATTTCAAGGTCCGGCTCATCGGCGACGGGGCGAACCTCAAGGTCTATATTAATAATGACCTGGCGGTGACGGTCCCGTTCTGCACTCCGCGCGAGATCCGGTGGTATCCGTTCGAGGAGACGGTCGAGGACTGGGAGCTGGAGGACGACTTCACCGGGGCCGCCGGTACAGTCCTCAAGGCGCACGCGCCCGGGACGAATACGACCGGCGGCGTCTGGGTCGACCCGAACGACAGATACAAGCTCGGGCCTGGCGGCAGCACGCTCGTCGCCAATGCCGCGGACGACGGCACGACCTACTTCGACCTGCTCAAGGCCAGATATATCCTCCGCGCGGGGGCCTATTTCAACGGGATTAATTCGCGGCTCGCCGGTCTCCGCTTCGCTTACGTCGACGCGAACACGTTTATGGAATTGAGGATACTGGCGACAACGGTCGGGTCAGTTCTAAGGTTATCCCCTGAATTATGGAGGAAAGGCGGGGGCATCTATGATCCCGTAGCCACGCTGCCGGAGAAGGACGTCAGCGAAGGAGTCCACGAGATCAAGCTCGAGGCGCGCGCGAATAATATATTCCGGCTCTACATTGACACCGCCTTTTTATGGCAGGGGACGATAACAACCGGCGCACCATCCGGAAAAGTGGCGCCGCTCATTTATGCGGGATCCAGCTCATACTTCGATTATTTCGACGCGGACCGTGCGGACGACTTCGTGGACGATCAGGACGATCCGCTCGAGTCCGACGCGGACCCGGCGGTTCTGGAGCCGGGCGTGGCCTTCGGCCCTGTCCCGCCCCAGGCCGCGAACACCCGGCAATACAAGTCCGACGGGACGGTCCTGCGGGCCGGCCTCTCGCCGGATTATAAGCCGGGCTATCAGATGGATTGGCTCCGGATCGCCGCCGGCGTGAAGACGACGAACGTCCTGACCGGATCATGGGAGTCCGACGTCCTGGACCTGTCCGCCGGCATTACGGCCTTCGGGATATTCGAGGCCGAATACGTCCAGGCGGAGAACCCGTCCGTGAGCCTCTATCCCCTGGCCGGCTCGCGGTTTTATATGGCCTCTTCTGCCGATGGCATCGTGTTCGGCTCCTGGGTCGAGGTGTTCCGAGGATTCCCGATCTTGGATGTCGCGGTCGAGCGTTACGTCAAGGTCAAGTGGGAGGCCTCGATCACCGACGTCTTCTTCACCACCAGCCCGCAGGTCTATTTCCAGAACCCGCACGTCCCCATCCTGAGGTCGATTACAATCCACTATGCGATCGCGTCGACGGACCTCGGGGAGGCCGAGCAGTTCGAGGACCAGGTCATCTCCTGCGAGCGGTCGCTCGGCAACCCGCGGGCGAACCGGGTCCAGGCCGCGGTGAACCAGTGGGTCGAGCAGGCGCTGACCGACTACCCGACGACGACGTTCTGGGAGTCCTCGGACGTCCCGGTGGCGGTGTCGATGGGAACCGAGCGGACCTGGACGCCCTCCTACGACTACCCCGCCAAGCGGGACACGGGCGCCAATCTTATGCACGCCCACCTGACGATCGACGGGTCTGACTACGAGGTGGACGAGGGCGTCTCCGGGCAGGTGTGCGGGAACGCCGAGGTCTCGTTCTCGTCCGGGCAGCGGCAGGGTACGATCACGGTGGAGGCGGTCCTCGCCCTGGTCAACGTGACGGCCGTCGCGGTGGACGCGGTCCACTTCCGGCAGTCCTCCGACCTGGGTCGCGCCGAGAAGGTGGTGGCCGAGGATGCCGTGGCGCAGGCCGCCTTCGGGGCCGTCATCGAGGGCGAGCTCATCGACAACGCCTTCGCAGCGTCGCAGGCGATCGCCGAGAGCCTGGCCGACTTCACGCTCGGGTTGGATAAGAAGCACCAGGAGTCCCTGACGGCCGAGGTCCCGCTCTGGCCGACGCTCACGCTCGGGCAGAACTGCTCGGTCGTATTGACGAAAGCGGGACGCAAGGCCTGTACCGTGGCATTGACCGAGGTGACACACTCGGGCATCAGGACGCGGATCATGGGCGACGTCGTACCCCCGGAGGACTGACATGGCGCGCAGATGGTCCAAGATCATCCTGCACCACTCGGCGACAGACGACGACGCCTACGCGGACGACTGGAAGGCGATCGAGCGCTTCCACACCTCCTTCCGGAACGGCGACCGCATCATGGACCAGCAGGAGATCGAACGATATAAGGCGGACCTGAGGGCATGGCGCGCGTCGCGGGCGCGCGGGGACATGGCCAAGCCCAAGGGCTGGGGATGGAACAACGTCATCTGGCCCTGGAGAGCCATCGGCTACCACGCCGGCATCGAGAAGGTAAACGGCGTCCACCAGTTCCAGCTCGGCCGGTCCCTGGACGAGATCGGGGCACACTGCAAGGGCCAGAACCTCGACGCGATCGGGTTCATGTTCTGCGGGAACTTCGACGAGGACCGCGTCGATGACGCGATGTACTTCAACGCCGCGTCCTGGGTGGGCCACGTCATGTCCGCCCAGCCGTGGATCACGCTGCGGAATATCCACAAGCACAGCGAGTTCGCGCCCAAGAGCTGCCCGGGCGCGCTCTTCGACCTGGACCGGTTCCTCTACTACGTCAAGGTCCAGATGGGAGGCCGGTGATGTCCGCGGACGAACTCAAGAGGGACAGGGAGGGGCGCCCGATCATCCGCGAGAAGCCGGGGTGCAATTTTGGCGCCGTGCTCGAGGCGGCCATCATCGAGCGCCTGGTCCGGGAGGAGAGCAATATCGGAGGCCTCCGGGTCCAGGTCGACCGGCTCGAGAATAGCATCCGCACCATGCTCCAGTCCTTCATGGACCAGTACAACAGGCTCCAGGAGAAGGTCGAGCAGCAGTTCGGGCGGCTCCAGGATAAGGTAAGCGCGAATGCCGGGATGCTGGCCGACACGCTCGGCGAGTTCGGGAAGGTCAACGGGCTCTATTCCCAGATGGCGAACCAGCGCGACGCGGCCCAGGAGGCGCGCGATATGAAGCTCGACCTGGTGGTCTCCTACGTCGAGCGGAAGATCATGGTCCGGAAAATCATGGCCAACGTGGGGAAGGCGATCGCCGCGGTCATCGCCGTGGCCGGGACCATCGCCGGGATTTTCGTGGCGGCCGCCACCCTCTTAAAGCATTTGACCCAGGGATAGGCCTGGGAGCGACGTGGATGACCACAGCTTAACGATGGCATCATAGGCGGGCGGATGGCCCGCGGAAAGGCGGAAATCATGAAATTAATCGGCATCCTGATCTCACTGCTGGGGTTAGACTCCAAGGCCAAGGGGGCCCTGGTGGGATACAGGACCTACTTGGTCCTGGCGCTCGTCGTGTTCTTGAACCTTGGGCCGGCTTTTATGGACTTGTCGGCCCTGGCCGCTATCATGGCATCGCTCTGCGGCATCGCCGCGGCCATTCTCGGGGAAGTCCTGAAGGTGGCCGATGGGAAGGCTGGGATCTTAGCGGCCGCCGATGGGATCAAGGCACAGTGGGCGCTTGTCGCCCCGCTCCTGGGTAATATTACCGCGCACGTGAATCATCTCACGCTCTGCCTCGGGGCGCTCGCCGGGATGTATTTCAAGGCTGGCGTCGAGCGGAAAGCGACACAACGGCTCGAGGTGACAGCTGGCCCTGCTCCCGTCGAGGCCATCCCGGTCGATCCGAAAAACGGAGGCGGACAATGACTCCGGACGGGCGCCTTCAGGTAAAGGATACGAACCTCTCGAACGTCCGCCGCGGCGATATCTTCATGTGGCGCGCCGGCGACCTGCTCTGGCCGGACTGGGACATCCTCGGCGGCCTGATCCGGACCTTTGAGGGCAATCAGGGGACGGCCCGCGATCCGCGCGTTCCCGGACACAGCGCCGGGGATTACACGCACGCCGCCTGGTGCGTGCACCCGCCGCACCCGGAGGCCGTGGTCGTCGAGGTCTCGGACCGGCCCGGGATCTTCCGGATCGAGGACGGGGCGACATGGAAGGAGGACGAGGACATCCCGGGGCGCTGGGCCGAGGTTCCGATTACCCGGCGCGAAAGACTCCGATCCAAAATGCCGATCAGGCTGCACGCGACCTGGCCGAAAGTCTGCGAGGAGACCGTCGACCTCGAAAATCGGCACATGGAGGTCTGGCGCCTGCGCAGGGCCACGCCGGCCGTCATCGAGGGGATCCTGAAGCTGGCGGCCGACATGATCGGCTGGCAGTACGACCTCGGGCAGTTCCTGACCCTCGGGAACCTGCTGCTCCCGGGCGCGCAGATCTGCTCCGAGTTCATCAAGGACCCGACGTACAACGCCTCCATGCTCCTGACCGATGATTATCCGATCTGCCTCACGCCGGACCTGTATGGCAACGCGGACAAGATCACGACGCCGAACGACCTCATCAACGCCGAGGAGATGTTTCGGGTGAGCTTCCAGGGCCTCAGGGCCTGACCTCGCCCCAGCCGTCCCTCCCGCAGGGGCCGCGGACCCGCCCGCGACCCCTTCCCTAAGGCCCCCCAGGACCGCATCCCCGGGGGGCCTTTCCTTTTCCGGGCCAGGGCAGAAAATGAAAAAAAGATGAAAAAAAGTATTTACAAACCCGGCGGGGTGTGGTACTATTAAGTCATGGAAGATAACACAATCAAGGAGGGAGCCATGAAGACACGGGAACAGTTATTCGAGGAAAAATGCTGGGAACAGGTGGCATCATCTGACCTCAACAGGGTGGTTACCATCGGCGGCAGAGTGCTATCCGGGACCGAGACGGTGACGCCGCGTGGGGTCTACTTCGCCGCGGATATTACGGCCATCCTGTACTTCGCGCCTTGGAGAAAGTCGGACATCCAGCAGACTCCGCGTTTCCGCGAGGTGCCCTGGTCCGCATGGTTAACACGCAAGCAGGCGATCATCGTGCACTTTTTATCAATAGCCTGAGGAGGCGAGCATGTACTATACGGCGTTCTGCGTTAAACCGGATGGAGGGATCGCCACGGTGAACTTCGAGGCGACGGCGACGAGCACGGAGGCGATCTGGCAGGCCGCGCGCCTGGCCCTTGCCGCCAGGATCGGGGCCGGGACGGTCGTCTGCTGGACCGGCTGGACCACGCCGGCCCTGCGCATGGACGCGCTGCGCGAGGGGAAGATTATGCAGCTCCCGAAAGCGATCGGCCGCGGATGAACCCCGCGAGCAAACCAAGGAGGGACGGGACAATGACGAAGAACAAAAAGCGGTATCCATGCCCGGACTGCTCGGGGACCGGATCGACTCCGGACATCATGACGGGCGAGCCTATCACGTGCGAGGTCTGCGACGGGGCTGGCATCGTGACGCGGCTCCAGTACGCGGCCTTCGAACTCGAGAACGCCGGGATCCTGGGGCGCACTGGCGTCTGCGCGCTCTACGTTTGCGGCCGGTTCCATGGGAAGTCAAGGGCCTCGGTCGTCTGGTCGTGGCTCAGGGACAACCCGGACTACGAGACGATCCCGGAACGGAACGCCCGGGAGGCGGCCGAACTGGACCACCTCAACAGGGCGAGGGCGGCGGCAGGTCTTCCGACGCTCGCGGCACACCCGCGCGAGAACGCGCGGAGGGAGGAGGCATTCCGGCTGGCGACCCGGTGAACGGACGCGCAGAGGGGCCAGGCCTCCGGGCCTGGTTAATGCGGCGGCCCGGATCCCAAGCCCGGGCAGGAAGGAGGACGCATGCAGATCTGGGTGATGGCGGAGGACAAGGAGGAACGGACGACGAGGCTAACGGTCTATTACAAGCCGCGATCGCAGGCCAGCGCCTTCGTCCGGGAGCAGGACGAGTACCACAGGAGGAACGGCGTCAGGGTCAAGTTCAAAAAGTGGCCTCCGGACCTGGGGGCGCTTATATGATCCGCTTCACGGGGTTCCCGCAGATCAAGGGCCTCGCCGAGGCCCAGCAAGACGCCGGCTGCCTATGGTGCAAGAACAGCGCCCCGGAGCTCATAGGGTCATGCGACTGCTGCCGGGCTGGCGGATATGCCCTGCCGAAGTTCCAGAGCCCCGGGCATATGCGCTGCTCGAAGTTCAGGCTGAAGGACTTCTGCCTCTCGGCCCCGACATTCGTGGTGGTGGAAAGGAGCGAACATGGAACAGATCACGCCTAAGGAACGCAAGGCCCTCCTCAGAATACCGTGGGGGAACAAGATCCGCGTGGACGAGCTCTGCACCTGCGGACACCGGCGGAGTGAGCACTCGGACGCCTGGTCGCGGGAGGTCATCATGGCGATGCCGGAGCATGCCTCCTCGCTCGTAGGGCACGGCTCCTGCCTGCATCCCGCGTGCCCATGTAACAAGTTCACATGGAAGCGGACGCTCTTCAGGTCCCCGAGGATCAGGACCCGCGCGAGAATTTGAAAAAAAACATTTACAAATATTTTATAAAAGTATAAAATATCCAAAATCAAACAAGGAGGTGATGCAGATGGCGATCAACGGCAAGGGCATGGCGCTGGTCCACGTCCCGGTGACGAAGGCCCTGGCGGCGGCCTGGGCGAAGTTCCGGAAGGAGAACGGGCTCTTCCTCCTGGCGCGCGACGCCAACGCGATCGCTCGGGGCCTGAACGCGCGCCAGTACCTCATGGAGCGCGCCCTGGTCGAATACATGGCGAACCACGCCGGCGGGAAGTGACCCATGCCAGGCGAAAGGGTCAGGAGGATCCCGGGCGGCGGCCCGGTCCAGTTCGAGATCGGTCAGCCATTCCAGGAGGAGGTGCGGATCAGGACTGCCGAGGGAAGGCAGTCGAGCGAGTTCGCGGGCATGATGCGGGCCCGCGAGGATGGATGGAAGACGTGCGGGGACTGCGGGGGCGCGGGAGACAAGCCTCCGCGGTTCGAGATCTGCGGGACCTGCGGTGGCCTCGGCGAAGTTCAAGCCGATGTCTATCAGCCGGACAATGACAGGAGGGAATAATATGACGAAAAAGAACAGACAGCCGGAACTCATTCCAAGGGCAGAGGCGCCGGCGGCGCCCGTCCCCCAGCTAGACCCACCGAAGCCCGAGGCCGCGGAACCTCAGGCTGCGGAAATCGAAATTAGGCATCCTGTTACAACTGATCCATTTAATCCTCCATTTCCGGATACGCCGCCGCCTATTTATAATCCAAAGGCGCAGCCCCCGGCGGTAGCGGGGGAGACCGTGGGCCCGATATCGGAGTCCAACGCGCTCCTCCGGATGGCGATCGACAAGGACCTGGACATCGAGAAGCTGAAGACTCTAATCGACATGCGCGACCGCGAGGAGGAACGCCGGGCGCAGAGCCTGTTCGAGTTCCACTTTGCCGAGATGCAGAAGGACTACGTTCCGGCGTATTTCAACAAGGAATCAAAAACAAAAGAAGGAAAGATCGCCTTCCGATACGCGGACCTTTCCGCTGTTCTTCAAGTCTACGCTCCCATCTTGAGCAAGCATGGATTCAGTTACCGCTGGGACGAAACCGAAGTTCCAGGCGCAAAGGAAAAAACCATAACTTGCTACCTCTACGGGTGGGGATTTACAAAGCAGGCCAGCATCACTCTGCCATACGGATCAACTAACTTACTAATTAACGAGATCCAGGCGCGCGGCTCGTCGAGCAGTTACGGGAGGCGTTATACCTTTTTATCCGTAACCGGCTGCATCACGGCCGACGAGGACGACTCGGGGGAAGCCCCGGCTGACCCCGTGATGATGAAAAAGAACATATCCCTGACCATCCAATTCCTGCCTAAAAACTTTCGGCAAGGGTTCCGCGATCGGCTCGCGGCGGCCAAGGATGAGGACCTGGCGGATCTCATGCGCGAGGCCGATGGCATAAAAGAACGGTGCCAGAAGATCATCGGCGAGGCCGAAAAGCGCGGCGGCCCAAAAGCCAAATCCGAGGCGATCAAGGGCCTCGATGACGTCAACGACCTGGACGACCTGGTCGAGTGGGAGTCCTTTTGTGAAGGTCTATAACCAGATCATCCAGGGGACCCCGGAGTGGTATGCGGTCCGCTCCGGGAAGTTCACGGCCTCGGAGGACTTCCAGCAGCTGGTCACTGGCCGCAAGGACACCGTGGACAAGCTCATCCGCAAGAAGGCGGCGGAGCGCATCACGGGCCAGTGCGTCCTGAGCGACTACACGAACGCCGCCATGGAGCGCGGCCGGCTGCTGGAGCAGGAGGCGGTCGACCTGTTCGAGATGTCCGAGGGCCTGGCGGTCCAGCGGGTCGGCTTCATCGAGGGATCGGACTGGCATGGGGCCTCGCCCGACGGCCTGATCGGCGACAACGCCGGCATCGAGATCAAGAGCCGGGACATCCACACCCACCTGGCCTGCTTCCTGGAGGGCTACGACAAGGCCTACAAGTGGCAGATCCAGGGCAACCTCTACGTCGCCGAGCGGGAGTTCTGGTACTTCGTCAGCTACAACCCACACTACGCCCACATCGGGAAACACCTCTACATCGAGAAGATCCCGCGCGACGAGGCCCTGATCGCCCAGATCAAGGCCGGCATCGAGCAGGGCATGGACGCAGTGACCAAGGTCATGCGTGTATTCATTTCCTAAGGAGGGAGCATGGAGACATCACTGGCAATCCCGGAGGCGCAAACCCCGGAGCAGAAGACGGCGCTGCAGGAGTACATGGCGCTCTTCGATTGGAAGGAGATCGGGGCCCAGGTCCGGCGCGGCAAGGAGATCACCGTCACGGACGCCGGCCAGGCCGAGCTGATCGCCGAGGCCCGGACGCTCCGCCTCGGGCTCAAGCGGGTCAGGACCGCGATCGAGAATAGACGGAAGGAACTCAAGGAGGGCCTCAATCTGCGGTCCAAGGCCATCGACGGGATGGCGAACGTTTTAAAAGAGCTCATCGTGCCGGCCGAGGACCACCTGGAGGAGCAGGAGCGATTCGTGGAGCTGCAGGAGGAGAAGCGGCTCGCCGAGCTCCAGGCCGCGCGCCAGGAGGAACTCTCCAAGTACCTGCCCGACACGTCGTTCTACGACCTGAAGGCCATGAGCGAGCAGGGGTTCCAGCAGCTGCTGGAGTCCAGCCGTATCGCCTGGCAGGCGCGGAAGGACGCGGAGGCGAAGGCCGAGGCGGACCGCGCGGAGAAGGCGAGGGCGGACGCGGCCGAGGCCGAGCGGATCAAGGCCGAGAACGCGCGGCTGCAGAAGGAGAACGAGGAGGCGACCCGCAAGGCCGAGGAGGCCCGCAAGGAGAAGGAGAAGGCCGAGGCGGATGCCAGGGCCCTCAGGGCCGAGCAGGAGCGCAAGGACAAGGAAGCGCGCGAGGCCAAGGAGAAGCTCGAACGCGAGCAGAAGGACGCGGCCCGGCGGGCCAAAATGGCTCCGGATAAGGAAAAACTTGAGACGTATGCCGCCGCGCTGGCGGCCGTTCCGGCTCCCGAGGTGAAGAGCGAGGAGGCCAAGGCGGTCGTGGCCGACGCGATCAAGAAGATCTCACTGGCCGTGACGTTTCTCAAGCAGCGGGCCACACAGCTTTAACCGCGCGCCGATGATAAGCCGGAACCTGAGGATCAGACAGGATGGCGAGGGGTACTGGGTCAGACTCTCGGACCTAGACAGGTTCGAGATCGAGGATCTCGTCCGGAAGCACAAAGGCGATGTCCACGTAAGCGTGACGCACCCGATCCGGTCGAAGACCGCTGCGCAGCTGGCGGCTTTCCACCCCCTCGCCAAGGCTTTTTATTTGACCGGGATGCACAGCGCCCCGGAGCAGTTCAGGCAATCGCCATCTCTTTTCAGGTACTGGCTTAAGATCGAGTTCGGCCCGGCCACTTGGGTCGATTACCAGGGCTCGCACATTCCAATCTGCAAATCAATCTCGCAATACACCTCGAAGGAGATGTCCGCGCTGATCGAGGGTCTCATCTGCATGATTAACGAGTCAGGGGCCTATGGGGCATCATCAGAGATCAGGAATATAATCGAGGGAATGAGCAAAAGGGAGGCCGCGCCGTGACCGTGAATGAGAGGGAAATACCAGAGGGGAAATATTATTACGCACTATTTTACTTATCTCAGGCACGTAACAAAATGTCCGTCAATGATGTCAACGCGGGTCATTCTGTTTCCTTGGCCTTCACCGCGCTACACGACCTAGCCACCGGGAAGAAGGTGCTGGTGGATAAACAAGATGCTGAAATATTGACAGAATACCGGAAAATAGAAAATGACACTGGGCCAATACGCTTTGCGTCAGAAAAGGCTATTGAAGCAATCGAAAAAGAACAGTATGAAAAAGGCATTGGGGATAGGCGCAGACTTTATGAACACGGCCGCACTGAAACCCTATCCGAGGTCAGGAGAATCGTGGGGGAAATGAAAGGCGGAGCAATCGTATCAATTAACCCAGGGGCAAACGACGTTGGGACACCAAGACAAGCGTGGGATATAGATACGTTGTCATGGCTATCCCGCCGCTTGGATGAACTCGAAGGAGGCCGCAGATGAAGCTGAATGGGATGATGCCGGCGGTGGCGCTCGCGTGCGCCCTGGCGATGGCGGCCGGGCAGGCCCACGGGATGATCGGCAAGCCGAGCACGGGGTCCGGTGAGTGGGGCTCCAACGCCTATGCTGAGTGGTCGAAGCTGGCGCTGGACGACAAGGACTTCATGCGCAAGCAGGAGCAGCTCGTCAGGAGAACCATCGCCGAGAAGGCCCCGGAGATGTTCAAGGAGGTCATCCTGGCGATCGCCATGGTCGAGTCCAGCCTCCACCAGTTCGACAAGGACGGGAACCCGACCAGGTCCAAAGTCCGCGGCGGGCATACCTGGGGCGTCATGCGGATCAGCGACCAGCCCTGGGCGCGCTACCCGTTCATCGATTACGAGCGGATCAAGTGGGACGCGCGGTACAACATCGAGAGCGGGATCCTGATATTCCTGGACAAGTGGATCCGAGCGGGTCAGATGAAGGACAAATACCCGGGCCTGGCGAAGGTCAGCCGCATCCAGCTCGCGATCCAGCTCTACTACGGGCTGGTCCCCCTGCAGCCGGGAGTCGATCGCTGGTGGTACTCCCGGCTCGTCATCCGGACGACGAGGAGGAACGCGCCATGAAAAGAAAAAAGAAAGAGCAAGAGTTCTGCACTCAGCTCGTCAACGGTATCAAGGCCGCCGGCGGGTTCGCCCACAAGATCTCGGACGTCCCGGTCTCGTTCATGAAGGCGGAGACCGGGAAGCGGATCAGGTTCACGCTTCCAAAGCAGTTCGACATTCATTGCGCGAACCCGCTGAGGCGCGGGCAGTATACCGCGATCGAGGCCAAGATGTGGAATCTGAAGAAGTCGGTCCCGACTCCAGCGCGGGCGATGTGGCTCCTGCGCCCGACGGAACTTGAGGCCCTGCGCGAGGTCCACGCGGCCAAGGGCCGCGCCCTGGTCGTTCTTAAGCGGTACGTCCCGCGGGCGAGCGAATACTGGCTCCTGAGCGCCAGCCTGTTCTTCGAGCACCATGACCGGTTCCCCGACCTGGTCCAGGTCCAGAAGGCCACCTCGTTCGAGGGGCTGCTCGACCTCATTATCTGCCCGTGGCCGGGCGACAAGGACAAAGGCGATGACTAAGGAAAAGTATCAAAATTAGAAAAATAACTATTTACAAGTTTGAAAAATTAATTTAGTATATGCACGCCTAATAAATAACGATCCACGCGACGGGAGGGCGTCGATGAGGAGCCGAGAGCGAAGATACCAGACGGTGTCGGTGTCGATCTGGGACGACCCCGACTTCCGGGCCATGGCGAACGGCCACGAGGACGCGCGCCAGCTTTTCCTCTATTTGCTAACCTGCAAGCACCTAAACCTGCCCGGCCTGTTCGTCATCCCCAAGGCCTACGCCATGCACGACCTGAACTGGACCATGAGGCGCACCGAGGCCGCGCTCAGCGACCCGGCCCTGGCCAAGATGATCCTGCGGGATCCCGAGACCGACGTCGTCCTGATCCTGAACCGCTTCAAGCACAATCCCCTGGACACCGAGAACAAGCTGAAGGGCGCGGTGATAGCCCTCAACGAGGTCCCGGTCACCCACCTGGACGGCAAACTCATTGAAATCATCGAAAAATTCGGCAAAATCACCGAATGGGGACTCCTTGTGCATGCGTTACGGATGCGATGCACATCGAATACGCTGTCAGATACAGATACAGAAGCAGATACAGATACAGATACAGATGCTGACACCACCCCGGCCGGGATGAAGACCCCGGCCAGGGCATGCTCTGAGCACCTCCTGGCCAGGATCAGGGAACGGGATGAGAGGGCGAAGGACCCGAACTGGAAAAAGTGGGACGGTGACATGGACAAGATCATGCGCCTCGACAAACGCACCGAGGCCGAGGTCCACTTCGTAATCGACGAGGCGCACGACAGCGACTTCTGGAGGAAAAATATCCTCTCGCCCGACAAGCTGCGGAAGCAGTTCTCGAGGCTCTGGATTGAATTCACGAGCCCGAAGGCGAAGAGGACCACGAAGCACGACGAGAACATGGACGCGCTGCGGCGCGCCATGCAACAGGCGAGGGGAGGGGAAGGACATGGCGACCAAGGAGGCGATCATCAAGGAGCTGACGAAGCTGGAGGCGGTGCTGCAGGACAAGAAACTGGGCGACCTCACCCTCGCGCTCTACCAGAAGGCCCTGCTGCACTTCCCGGAGGAGGTCCTCGCCAGGGCGGTCGCTGAGCTCATAAAGACGTGCAGATACTTCCCGACGATCGCCGAGATCCTGGCGGTGGCCGATCCGATCCTGCAGGACTACAACCTCAAGAGGCTCAGGCAGATCGAGGAGGACCGCCTCAACGAGTGCCGGAAGTTCGTCTACTACGACTTCGCCACGAACCGGGTCTACTGCCGGGCGCAGCCCGAGGACTCCTGCGAATGCGCGAGGACCGGGGACCGAAGCAAGTGCAGGATGTGGGAGCTGCTCGACGAGCTGCGCCGGAAGGACTGGATCGAGAACAACCGGGCGGCCGGCCAGGCGCCGGCGGGCGCGCCGGAACAACAGGAGGGAAGCCATGCTGACCAGCGATGAGGATCTGACGCAGTCCCAGCAGGTGCTCGCCATCCTGAAGGCCTACGCCTTCGTCGGGATCTCGGCCGAGGAGCTGAGGGAGAAGGTCATGGTCCCGCAGTATAACTGGGTCATTTGCGAGGACCTGCGGAACAGGAAGCGCCACGTCATCGTGTCCTGGCGCGGGAGGAAGCACCCGACGGACCCGAAGGCGTACTGGCGATTCTACTACTGCGGGCGCGTCGGCGAGGGGTGGCTCTATCCTCAAGAACTGTACCCGCGCGATGTGGTCGACCTGGGCCGCGAGATGTTCGCCGCCCTCGAGGGGACACCGCGGCCGGCGGCACCAGAAGAGAAAGGGGGAGCTCCAAGATTCACGATGGACAAAGCAGAGGAGGGATAAGACGAAAGGGGCGCCGGCAGCGCCCCCGGGACGGGCGGATGCACGGCCCTGGATGGGGACCCTCCTCTCCATCCAAAAACCGCCCGATTAAAAAAACGGAGGTGCGGAATGAAGCAGGCCAAGATCCAGACGATGGCGGGCGAGAAGATCACGCAGATCGCCCTGGGGAAGCTATACCCCTTCAAGGGGAACAGGACGGTCGGCGGGGTGGACGCGGGGGCGATCGCGCAGCTGGCGAAGTCGATCCAGGAGCTCGGCGTCCAAGTCCCGGCGGTCGTGCGGGAGAGAAAGGAAAAGGGCGGGAAGGGGTCCTATGAAATCATCGCCGGCGAGCGCCGGTGGCGGGCCGCGGGCATCGCGGGATTGTCCGAGCTCCCGTGCGTCGTGCGCGCCGTCAACGCCGAGGAGGCGGAGCTGATCCGGATGGTGGAGAACATGCAGCGCGAGGGCATCCACCCGCTGGACGAGGCGGAGGGGTACGCCAGGATCGGGATGGCAAGGGGCATCGGGCTCGAGGAACTCGCGGAGAGCGTCGGGCGGTCCGTCTCCTACGTCGAGCAGCGGCTCAAGCTGCGATACCTCATACCGCCGGCGAAGGAGCTGCTGGCCAAGGGTAAAATCAACGCGGGCCAGGCGGTCCTGATCGCGCGCCTCGCGCCCGGGGCCCAGAAGGAAGTCGTGGAGGCGGGCTTCTTCAGGGACCCCGAGGGCGTGACCATCCGGGAGCTGGACGAGTTCATCCGCGAGAACGTCATGCTGGACCTCGGCGCCGCGGCGTTCAAGAAGGACGACGCGACCCTGCTTCCGAAGGTCGGATCCTGCCAGGCCTGCAGCGACCGGACCGGGACGCAGCCGTCGCTATTCGCGGACATCGCGAAGAAGGACTACTGCCTCAGGGCGGAGTGCTTCCAGGCTAAACTCGACGCGCTCCTCAAGCGGAACCAGGAGGAGCTGGCGCGATCCGGGAAGCCGTACCTGCAGGTGATGACGGAGTACCACGACACGGATCAGCTGGCGAAACTACCCAAGGGTAGCGTGAAGCACTTCGACTGGACGGAGTGCAGGCAGAAGGACAAGGGTGCGGTCCGCTGCCTGGTGGTGGATGGGCCCGGACGCGGGCGGATGACCTGGGGGAAGAAGGACGAGCAGTCTGGATACCAGCCGTCCCCGAGTGAGAAGGCGGCCGCCGACAAGAGGAGGCGCGATGTGAAAACCAAGCGTGCCGTGCTCCTCAAGATCTACGACTTGGTGATCGCGAAACTCGTGAACGTCCTGGAAAAGCATGAACTCCCGATCGATGTGCTGCAGGTCATCGCCAGGCACTCCTGGGAGCGGCTCGAGGACCGGCACCGCGTGGCGATGGCGAAGGCCGGCGGGTGGGACAAGCCGAAGAAGGGGTCCGCCTATGGAGGAAACGGATGGCGGGAGCAGGGCCTCCGCATGCTACCCGACCTCGAGCAAAACCAGCTGTTCCTCTTCATGGCGCAGGCGGCCCTGATCGGGACGACGGACGTCAACGAATACTGGCCCGGGGACACGAAGGACCTCGAACTCGCGGCGCGGGCGCTCAATATCGACATGAAGGCCGAGGAGGCGCGGATCAGGAAGGAACTCAAGAAAAAGGCCAAGGCCTGAGGGCGCGATGAAACCCTGGGT
>MVQS01000376.1 GCA_002067855.1 Syntrophaceae bacterium PtaB.Bin038 | reverse complement strand
CGCGCCCGTGAGGCAGGCGGTACCCTGTATAGACCCCACCTGTCCATACATGAACGCCGGGGAAAAATCAACCGCGGGGAGAAAGCGGCATGTCCGCCGGCGCCCGCCCCGGCCGGGGCGCCGCGAGGCGCCGGTAACGCTGGAACCTCGATGCTCTGCGGTGAGCCCGGGAGAGCCGCGGGAAAATTGTCCTTGATCTCGGGGGGCATTTGATCTAAGGATGGGCCAAAATACCGGGAGGGACGGGACCATGACGAGAGAAGAGAAAATCGAGGCAATCCGTCAACGGGCGCGAAAGAACTTTTCCCTCGGGTACAACTGCACGGAGTGCGTCACCGAGGCGGTCTTGACGCTGGTGGACACGGGACTTCCCCCCGAGGTCAAGAAGGTGGCCACCGGGTTCGGCGGCGGCGTGGGCCTCTACGGGGACACCTGCGGGGCCATCACGGGCGCCGTCATCGCCGTGGGCTGCGTCCACGGACGCTCGACGCTTCCCGAGGACCCCGACCCGAAGCAGGCCGCAAAGAAATCGGTCCAGCAGCTCTACGGCAAACCGGGCCTGTATCGCCTCTTCAACCAGATCCCGAACAAGTTCCTCGAAAAGTACGGCTGTACGGCATGCCGCGATCTCACGACGAAGTGGCAGAACAGCTGGCTGTGCAAGGAGCACGCCCTGTACTGCAGGGAGATCATCACCGATGCGGCGGGCATCGCCGCGGAGCTGATCATGACGGACCTCGACGAGGCCGCGTCGAGGCCCTTCGGCAAGAACGTCGAACACCTCGAGGAGACCCCGGAGGCCTGTGACCTCTCGAAAAAGGGCACCTGAGGCTCGGCGGTGTCGTGAGCAGGTTGCTCACGAAGATCGGCGAATCGAACGAAAGGCCCCGGGCTCGCTCCCGGGGCTGTTTTTTTTGCCTGCGGCCCCGGCGTTGCCCCGCCGCCCGAAAAAAAAGTTGACAACTGCGGATCGGGGGAGTAAATTCCTTATGAAAATGGTTTTCAATAACAACAGGGGTCCCATGAAGACCGAGTTCGAAAAAGGGCATCACTGGTGCCGGCACCGGGTCAAGGGCTGCGGTTTCCGGATGACCATCGGCCGCGACGCGGTCCTGGACGTGCTGTCGAACACGGAGGACCATCTCAGCGCCGAGGACATCTACATGCGCGTCCACGAGACCTACCCCTCCGTCGGCCTCACGTCGGTCTATCGAACCCTGGATCTTCTCGTCAACATCGGTCTCGTCTACAAGTTCGATTTCGGCGACGGGCGCGCACGTTACGAGCTGGCCGAGGGGCCCAGGGGAAAGGACCATCATCACCACCTCGTCTGCACGGGCTGTGGCCGCATCGTCAACTACCGGGACTTCATCGACGAGGAGGTCGCCCTCCTGAAGAAGACGGAGGAGGGCCTCTCGAAGAAATACAACTTCGCGATCACCAACCATCTGATCCAGTTCTACGGGCTTTGCGAGGGCTGCCGGAAGCAGTGAGCTTTTTATTTTATCAAATAATGAAAATGGTTTTCATTAATATTCAGGAGGTGACCATCATGCCGGGGTTTGACGGAACGGGACCGAGGGGCATGGGCCCCATGACGGGAGGCGGCAGGGGGTTTTGCGCCTCTGCCTTCGGTGTGGGAAGACCGCTTGCAGGTGCTCGGATGTTCTTCGGCCGCGGCGGCGGGCGGGGCTGGAGGAACCGGTATTACGCCACGGGGCTTACCCGCTGGCAGCGCTGGGCTCCCTGGGGCATCCCGCCCACCGCGGAGGACGAAAAACAGGCGCTGAAAAGCGAAGCCGACTTTCTGCGGTCGAGGCTCCAGGTTCTCGAGGAGCGCCTCGCCGCGATGAACGAAGAGGGGAAATAGGGCAGAGCGGTACCTGCCTCCCCGGGGAGTGCCCCTTCGCAGGGGCCTCCCCACCTCAACATGAAAGGAGCAACAGAGGAAAATGAGAATCGCCATCTCAACGGAAGGCAATGAGGTGTTCCCCCATTTCGGGCGCTGCCCGGTCTTTACGATCGTTGATGTCGACGGCGGCAGCGTCGTTGGCCGCAGGGTCATCCCGAACCCCGGCCACCAGCCGGGTTTCATCCCCCGGTTTCTGAGCGAGCAGGGGGTCCATCTGGTCGTCACCGGCGGGATGGGCGGACGGGCGCAGGACATCTTCCGCGAGCTGGGCATGGAGACCCTCCTGGGGGTCAGCGGCCCGGTCGATGCGGTCATCGAGCGGTTCCTGGCCGGGACGCTTGCCGGCGGAGCGAGCCTGTGCGATCACGGTTCGGGGAAGGGTCTCGGCATCGAGAAGACCGTCTGCGACCACCCGCACGACGATCATCACCACGACAGGTAGAACCCGGAGAAAAAGGCCCGGCAGAGCCCGGACTCAACAGGAGAAGGAAACCATGAAACTCTGCATCTCATCGGAAGGAGCGTCCCTCGATTCCCGGGTGGACCCGCGGTTCGGCCGATGCCGGACGTTTATCTTCGTCGATTCCGACACGTTGGTCTTCGAGGCCGTCGACAACGCCGGCAGCGGGGCCTCGGGCGGGGCCGGCATCCAGGCCGGCCAGCTCGTCGCGTCACGCGGTGCAAAAGCCGTCCTGACGGGAAACGTGGGGCCCAATGCCTTTCAGACCCTCCAGGCGGCCGGCATCGCCATCTACACCGGGGTTTCCGGGACGGTGCGCGAGGCCGTGGAGGGGTTCAAGAAAGGCCTGTACAAGGCAACGGGCGGACCCACGGCCGCCTCGAAGGCGGGCATGAAGTAGGCAAAGACAGGAGGTAAGCCATGCCTATCGGAAGAGGATCAGGACAGGGGGGCGGGCGCGGTGCGGGCCGCGGCGGAGGCCGCGGGGCCGGAGGCGGCGGGCGCGGTGCGGGAGGCGGCGGAGGCCGCATGGGAGGCACCCGTGCGGGCGCCGGACCCGGCGGGAACTGCCTTTGCCCCAACTGCGGGACGAAGACGCCCCACACCCCCGGCGTGCCCTGCTACACGGTGAAGTGTCCCGAGTGCGGGTCGGCCATGGTACGGGAGTAGCCGCCGTGGTGATCGCCGTAGCGAGCGGGAAAGGCGGCACGGGCAAGACCACGGTGGCGGTCAATCTGGCCCGCGTGCTGGGCGATGTCCAGTTTCTCGACTGCGACGTGGAGGAGCCCAACGCCCACCTCTTCCTAAAGCCCGACCTGGCGGAGAAAATTCCCGCCCGGGTCATGGTGCCCGAGATTGTCGAGGAGCGTTGCACGTACTGCGGGAAATGCGCCGAGGTCTGCGCCTTCAATGCGATCGCCGTCATCCCGCCGAAAGACGCCCTGAAGGGCGGCGTCCTTGTGTTTCCGAATCTTTGTCACAGCTGCGGTGCTTGTTTCCTCCTTTGTCCCGAGGGCGCCATCCGTGAGGTTCCCCGGGAGATCGGCGTCGTCGAGTCGGGACGGGCCGGGGCTGTCCGTTTCGCCCACGGCCGCCTCCATGTCGGCGAGGCCATGTCTCCTCCCCTGATCCGGCAGGTCAAGAAATTCGTCGATCGGACCCGGACGACCCTCATCGATGCGCCCCCGGGCACCTCGTGCCCCGTGATCAACGCCCTCGAGGGCAGCGATTACTGCCTGCTGGTCACGGAACCGACCCCCTTCGGGCTCAACGATCTCGTCCTGGCCGTCGATGTCCTGCGGGTCATGGGAATCCGGCACGGGCTCGTCATCAACCGTTGCGACATCGGCGACGACGGCGTGGAGCGATACGCGCGGGACAATGGCATCCCGGTGCTCATGCGCATCCCCTTCGATCGGGAGATTGCGGAGAGATATTCCCGGGGGCAAAGCATCGTCGAAACGGACGAGGAGTACGCGAAAAAATACCGCGGCCTCTTCGAGGCGATCAGGAATCACTATGAAGCAGATCGTGGTCATCAGCGGAAAAGGCGGCACGGGTAAGACGATCTTCACGGCGTCGCTCGCCTCGCTGGCGAAAAACAAGGTCATGGTGGACTGCGACGTCGACGCGGCGGACCTTCACCTGCTGCTCAGCCCGCGCGTCGTCGAGACGCACGAGTTCCGGAGCGGAAAGACCGCCTGGATCGACCCGGACACCTGTATCGCCTGCGGCGAGTGCGCCGAGGTGTGCCGGTTCGACGCGATCCGCAGAGCCGACGACCACTTCGTCGTCGATCCCCTCGCCTGCGAGGGCTGCGGGCTCTGCGCCCGCATATGCCCCGTAGAGGTCGTCGCGATGCGGGAAAATATTTGCGGCCAGTGGTACCTATCGGATACGCCCTACGGGCCCTTCGTCCACGCGAGGCTCGGGATCGCCCAGGAGAATTCGGGGAAGCTCGTCGCCTGCATCCGGCAGAAGGCAAAAGAGCTTGCCGAAACGCGCCGCCTGGACTATGTGATCATCGACGGTCCCCCCGGGATAGGCTGCCCCGTGCTGGCCTCGCTCACCGACACGAACCTTGCCGTCATCGTCACGGAGCCGACCCTGTCGGGAATCCATGACGCGCGGCGCGTCATGGAGCTGGCCCGGCATTTCAGGATTCCCGCGGGCCTGGTCATCAACAAGTGGGACATCAACCCGGAGCGAAGCCGCGAGATCGAGGACCTCTGCGCCCGGGAGGGAGTCCATCTCCTGGGGCGGATCCCCTTCTCGAAGCGGGTCGCCGAATCCCTCATCCGCGCCGTTCCCTACGTCGAGACGGCAGACGACGAGGTCTCCGCGGCGATCCGGGCCGCCTGGGACAAGATCGATTCCGAACCGGCCGGACAGAACCGCCGGGCGCCATAATTTCATCAGAAAGGAGTCACAACCCGTCAACCCATGAAACCGATCCAGATCACCGACCCGAAGAAAAAAGAAGAGGATCAGGACAGAGAGCTCAAGAAGCGCATGTCCCGGATCAAGCACAAGATCATCGTCATGAGCGGCAAGGGAGGGGTGGGGAAGACCTCCGTTTCCGTCAACCTGTCCTACACCCTGGCCCTGACGGGCCGGCAGGTGGGTCTCGTGGACATCGACCTGCACGGCCCCAACATCGCCAAGATGCTGGGCGTCGAGGGCGAGGGGTTCACCGGCTCGGAACGGGGGATCGAACCGGTCCGGGTGCTGCCCACCCTCAAGGCGGCCAGCATCGCCTTCGCGGCCGCGAACCCGGACATGCCCATCATCTGGCGCGGTCCCCTGAAGATGTCCGCCATCCGCCAGTTCCTCGAGGAGATCAACTGGGGCGACCTGGACTTCCTGATCGTCGACTCCCCCCCCGGCACCGGCGACGAGCCGCTGAGCGCCTGCCAGCTCATCCCGGACGTGAGCGGCGCCGTCATCGTGACCACCCCCCAGGACGTCTCGATCCTCGACGCGCGCAAGAGCGTGTTCTTCGCGCACCAGCTGAAGATCCCCGTCATCGGGATCATCGAGAACATGAGCGGCTTCGTCTGTCCGCACTGCGGCAAAGAGACGCCGATCTTCAAGAAGGGCGGCGGCGAGAAGGCCGCGAAGGACCTCGGCGTCCCCTTCCTGGGGCGGATCCCCTTCGAGCCGGACCTGGTCGAAATGGCCGACCGGGGGCTTCCCTTCGTCCAGTCCCGCAAGGACTCGCCCTCTGCTAAGGCGTTCCAGGAGATCGTGCGGCACATCGTGACCTCCCTGCGCACATAAGGGGCGCAGGCCATGCAGGGCCCTGGCGGGACGGGCCTCCAGAGAGGTGCAAGGGTCGGAGGGCCCGGTTGCTTTTGGGGGCCCGATGTGCTTAGTGAGAAAAAGCAGGACGGATCGACAGGAAGGCCCGCTTTTGCAATGGAGCGTGACGCGGAAACGATACGGGCGCTGCTCGAAATGCTGTTCCAGCGGACGGGCAGGCGCTACTCGGAGAAACTGATCCGGCTCGGG
>MVQS01000375.1 GCA_002067855.1 Syntrophaceae bacterium PtaB.Bin038 | reverse complement strand
CCGGATCTCCGATTCCGGGTCAAGCTTGCGGATTGTCTCGGCAGCGGCATTGCCCGCCGCACCGCAGCCCACGATCACATACCGACGCATCTCTTTCCCTTCATGGACCTGCACCTGAAAAACGCTCACAGATTACACCCCCGGGCAGGAAGGCGTCAAGCCGCAACAAATGGGCTCGGCATGTCATTATTTGTCATTTATTGTTGCTATTTGTCATTTTTTTAATTATCATTCTCTGCCTGGAGGTCACCATGCCCGACGAGATGATGAGCACAAAGGAAGTCGCCGCCTACCTGGGCATCAACGAGAAGCAGGTCTACGCCCTTGTCAAGGCGGGGCGCATCCCCGGGACCCGGCTCACGGGCAAGTGGGTCTTCCCGAGAAAACTCATTGATGAGTGGGTCGAGGAAAGCGCGCGAAGCGGCCTCAAGCAGGCGCGGGAGAAGAGCCGAACCGTCGAGGGGGCTCTTCTGGCCTCGGGGAGCAACGATCCGGTTCTGGACTTTCTTCTCACGGGCCTGCGGAAGTCGCACCCCGATCTCTACTTTTTCTGCGCCAACACGGGGAGCACGGACGGGCTGAAAGCCCTCGGTGCAGGGCACACGGACATCGCATGGACGCATCTGCTCGACCCGGAAACGGGACGCTACAACACCCCGTTCATCCCGAAATACCTGCCCGGGGCGAAAACCGTCCTGGTCCATCTGTTCCGCCGGGAGATCGGAATCGTCGCGGCGCCGGGAAACCCGAAAGGAATAAAAAGGTTCGAAGACCTTGCCGCCCCCGGCATCCGGTTCGTCAACCGCCAGGCCGGATCGGGCACGAGGATTCTGCTCGACTGCGAGTTGGATAAGCGGCGCATTCCGGCCGTGAACATCGCGGGCTATGACCGCGAGGTCTTCACCCACATCGAGGTGGGCCTTTCCATTCTTTCGGGCGATGCCGACGCGGGGCTGGCCACGGTGGCCGTCTCGCGGCTCATGGGGCTTCACTTTATCCCCGTGACCCGCGAGGACTTCGACATGGCCCTGGGGCAGTCGACCTACTTCCATAAAGGCATCCAGGCCCTCATGGAAATCCTGCGATCCCACGGGTTCCGGGGGCGTTTCGAGAAGCTGGGAGGTTACGGGTTCGAGGATTCGGGGAAGATTCTCTATTCCAATATCTGAAGAAGGAGGAACGCGATGAAAAAGGGTCTGTTACCGGTGTTGTTGAGCGTCCTGCTCCTCGTGCCCGGACTTTGCTGGGCACAGAAGGGCGGCTTTGTCTTCATGGCCAGCACCATCGGCCCCATCGACTCGGGGATCGTGGCGGCGCTGGAGGACCAATTCGAGAAGGAGACCGGCATCCGGGTCCGCCACGTGGGCGCCGGGACCGGAGCCGCCCTGAAGATCGGCGAAAAGGGCAACGTCGATCTCGTCATGGCCCACGCCAAGGCCCTGGAGGAGAAGTTCATCGCCGACGGATACGGCACCGAGCGGATCCCCCTGATGTACAACGACTTCGTCATCCTCGGCCCGGCCGCCGACCCCGCCGGGATCAAGGGCATGAAGACGGGCGCCGAGGCCCTGAAGGCGATCGCCGCGAAGAAGGCCCTCTTCATCACCCGCGGCGACAAGTCGGGGACCCACGTCGCCGAGATGGACATCTGGGCGAAGGCCGGGATCAAGCCCGCCGGCCCCTGGTACGTCACCTACGAGAAGGGAACCCTGGGCAATGCGCCGACCACCCGCTTTGCCGACGAGAAGGGGGCTTATGTGTTCATGGACCGGGCCACCTATCTCTCGCTGAAGAAGGAGATCAAGCTCGTCATCCTCGTGGAGAAGGACGAGGCCCTGCTGAATTACATCTCTCTCATCCCCGTGAACCCGAAGAAGTTCCCCCGCGTGAACCACGATGACGCGATGAAATTCGTGAAATGGCTCACCGACCCGGCGAAGGGACAGAAGATCATCGCCGATTTCGGCAAGGACAAGTACGGCGCCCCCCTCTTCTTCGCCAACTCGAAGGAGTGGCAGGCCGCCCAAAAGAAGAAGTAAGGAAGAGCGGAAAAGAATGAAAGATTACGTAAAAGGAGTGTCGATATGAAAAGATTTTTCGCCTCATGGTTCCTGTCCGTGTTGCTGGCTTCCCTCGTTGCGCTCCCGGTTACGGCAGCGGCGCAGCCGGCGCAGAAAAATGTCATCCTCGCCACGACGACCAGCACCCAGGACTCGGGGCTTCTCGACGTCCTGATCCCCATGTTCGAGAAGAAGACGGGCTACTTCGTGAAAACGATCGCCGTGGGCTCCGGCCAGGCCATGGCCATGGGCGCCAAGGGCGAGGCCGATGTGCTGCTCGTCCATTCGCAGGCCGCGGAAAAGAAGTTCATGGCAGACGGCAACGGCGTGGAGCGCCGAATCGTCATGCACAACGATTTCATCATCGTCGGCCCGCCGAGTGACCCGGCCAGGATCAAGGGAACGAAAAAGGCAACCGACGCCTTCAAGAAGATCGCGGCCTCGGGCAGCATCTTCATGTCCCGCGGCGACAAATCGGGGACCCACGTGAAGGAAATGGACATCTGGAAGGCCGCCGGCGTGAAATACGAGGGAGAGAAGTGGTACCAGCAGACGGGGCTCGGCATGGGCCAGACCCTGGCTGTGGCGGCGGAGAAGAAGACCTACACGTTGGCCGACCGAGGGACCTACCTGGCCCTCAAGAAGGGGCTCGGCCTCGATATCCTCGTCGAGGGTGACGGGATCCTGCTCAACGTCTACCACGTCATCGAGGTGAACCCCAAGAAGTGGACCAAGGCCAACTTCGCGGGCGGCAAGGCCTTCGCCGATTTCATGGTTTCCAAGGAAGCCCAGGCCGTGATAAAGACCTTCGGCGTCGAGAAGTTCGGCTCGCCGCTTTTCTTCCCCGATGCCGGCAAGAAGGAGGAAGCCCTGGGCATCTAAATGGATATCATCCTTGAAGGCATCCTTAAGGCCTTCATCCTGCTCGTCACCTTCGACCCCGAGGTCCTGGGGATCACCTGGTTTTCCCTGAAGGTCTCGGGCACGGCGACATTCATCAGCCTGTTCTTCGGGATGTCCGTGGGGACCGTGGTGGCCCTCACGCAGTTCCCGGGGCGCAAGTTCGTGGTGAGCCTCATCAACACGGGGATGGCCCTGCCCCCCGTGGTGGTGGGGCTCTTCGTCACGATCTTTTTGTGGCGAAACGGACCGCTGGGGTTCCTGGAAATCCTCTACACGCCGGCGGCCATGATCCTCGCCCAGGCCATCATCGCGACGCCCATCGTGACGGGGATCTCGCTGGCGGCCATGCAGCAGCTGCCCCGGAAGATGCGCCTGCAGATCCTCGCCCTGGGGGCCACCCGCCTGCAGATGGTCCGGATCCTCATCCGCGAGGCACGGCTCCCCCTGCTGGCAGCCGTCATGGCCGGCTTCGGCGGCGTCATCTCCGAGGTCGGCGCCTCGATCATGGTGGGCGGCAACATCAAGGGCTACACCCGCGTTCTCACCACGGCCACCGTCATGGAAACGAGCCGCGGCAACTTCGATATCGCCATCGCCCTGGGCATCATCCTGCTTCTCTTCGCCTACGCCATCAATCTCGTCCTCACAACCGTCCAGCAGAGGGAGAGGCCGCGATGACGACGATCCTGGAGGCAAAGAACCTGAAAGTGATCCGCGGGGGGAGCCTGCTGGTGGACGTCCTCGACATGGAGATCTTCGAGGGGGAGACGCTTTCCCTCATCGGGCCCAACGGGGCGGGCAAGACGACGCTGCTGCAGGCGCTCTCCTACCTCATGAAGCCTTCGGCGGGTGAGATTCTCTTCCGGGGCCAGACGGTGGGCGCCGGTCAGCGCGTCCTGGAATACAGGCGCAAGCTTGCCATGGTCTTTCAGGAACCCCTGCTCTTCGACACGACGGTGATCGGCAACGTTATGTCGGGCCTCAAAATCAGAGGCGTCGGGGCCTCGGAGGCCCGGCGCATCGTGGAACCCCAGCTGGAGCGTTTCGGCATCGCCCACCTCCGGGATCGCTCGGCCCGGACCCTCTCGGGCGGGGAGGCCCAGAGGACGAGTCTCGCCCGGGCCTTTGCCATCTCGCCGGAGATCCTCTTTCTCGACGAGCCCTTTGCCGCGCTCGACCCGCCCACGCGGGAGTCGATCGTGTCGGACCTGGAAAAGGTGCTGGCCGAGACGAAGACCACCACGATCATGGCCACCCATGACCGTAACGAGGCCCTCCGCCTCTCGGACCGCATCGCCGTCATGGAGGGGGGCCGGATCGCGCAGATCGACCGTCCCGCCGTCGTCATGAACCGGCCTGTCGACCAGTTCGTGGCCTCCTTCGTGGGGACGGAGACGATCCTCGAAGGGGAAGTCCGCGACACCAACGAAACGGCGCTGATCGTCGGAGTAAACGGCTCGGAAATCGAGGTGGTGGGCAAGGGCCGCATCGGCGAAAAGGTGGTTCTCTGCATCCGCCCCGAAAATGTCACGCTGGCCATTCCCGACGGGACCGTGAAGACCAGCGCCCGAAACGCCTTTCGCGGGCGGATCGGCCGGATCGTCCCGCTGGGCCTCTTTCACAAGGTCGAGATTGCCTGCGGGTTTGCGCTTGTGGCCTATGTCACGACGCACGCCCTCGAGGATCTGTCGCTGAAGGAGGGCGACGAGATCGCCGCGTCCGTGAAGGCCACGGCCATCCACGTCATCCGGAAGAGCGGCGCTTGAGCAAAGCGTAATCATTCTTTGGAGGTCAACAACCAACCCATGAAAGTCTACATCGGATTTGACGACACCGACAATATCGATGCCGACGTCGGAACGGGCAAGCTGGCGCGCCGGTTCGAGAAGCAGCTCCCCGCGGGCTGCAGTCTGCGGGGCGTCGTACGTCAGCAGTTGCTCGTCGACGACCGGATCCCTTACACATCGCACAACAGCGCGGCCTGCCTCATCGTGGAGGCGCCCGACATCGCGATTCTGGATACGCTGCGGGAAAGGGCCGTCGGCCACATTGAAAAAGAATCTCTGACGGGAAGCGACCCGGGGCTGTGCATCGCCTGGGGCGAGAACGGCGCCTTCGATCCCCTCATGGAGTTCGGCCGGCAGTGCACGGAACGGGTGGTTTCCCAGGCGGAGGCCCTGAAGGCGACCGGCGGATTCCATCTCTCCGGCCACGGGGGCACGAACGACGGGATCATCGGGGCGGCGGCCGCCGTGGGCCTCACGGCGTCGGGCTGGAGCGGGCGCTTCATCGAATTTGCCCGCCTGAGGGAACTGCCGGGCATCGTCACCGTCGCCGAACTCGAGGGGCGCGGCATGTCCGTCGTCTCCATGGACCGCGACGCCGTCTCCCCGAGGCCCGAGGACCGGGTGGACACGAAGGGGTGGCTGAGGCCGCGCCTCCTGGGCCACAGGGCGGTCGTTCCCGTGCTACCCTCCAGCGACGGGTTGTGGTACACTCTCTGGGAAAAACGTAGCCGGAAATCCCACGGGAGGTGACGAACATGCCGGGTAAAATTTTTTACCGTGAGCGCGGAAAGGTCGGCGAGGGGGAGAAGAAGCCCCGATTTAAGCTCGTGGCCGTGTCGGGCGTGGCCATCGATTTCTACGCCAACCATCTCCGTAAAAAGGAGCTCGAACAAATCGCCAAGGCCGTCGGCGCAAAGCTCGTCCTGATGGAGAGGGGCCAAAAGGGCGAGGAGGCGGAAGTGGAAGTGGCGGAGCCGGCCAAAGGGAGAAAACCCCGGTCTTGACGGGGCGAGTCGCCGCCTCAACAGGGCGTCGGAGACCCGAGCCGGACTGACAATACGAATGGAGGAGCCATGGCGCTGATCCGGGAGCGCGACGGGAAACGATTGCACGTCAAGAGCAAGCTCATGGGGGAGAGCCTCGTGA
>MVQS01000374.1 GCA_002067855.1 Syntrophaceae bacterium PtaB.Bin038 | reverse complement strand
ATCCACGTCATCTGCGAGGAGGGCCTCTACGACAAGGCCTTCGTGGAGAAGTACACCCACGGCTTCGACGAGCTGGCGCAGCACGCCATGCAGTACACCCCCGAAAAGGTCGCCGGGATCACCTGGGTGCCCGCGGAGTCGATCCGCAAGGCAGCCCGGATGTACGCCGAGGCGAAACCCGCCGCCCTGCAGTGGGGGAATGCCATCGAGCACGACGTCAACCTCTTTGACGCGACCCGCGCCCTGGCTTGCTTGATGGGGATCACCGGCAATCTCGAGATTCCCGGCGGGAACGTCAACGCCCGGGACCCCAAGATCATGGGCCTTGCCCCGTTTGTCCGCGCGGACCTGATCCCCGACAAGCGCACGGAGATGATCAGCGCCCATTATCGCGTCATCCCGAGGCTGATGACCATCGCCCCGGCCTTCTTCCGCAAGGCCGTCCTGGAGGGAAAGCCCTACCCCGTCCGGGGCTACTACGGGATGTGCACGAACCCGATGGTCGCCTGGGCCGACAGCCGGCTCACCTACGAGGCGTTCAAGAGCCTCGACTTCGTCGCCGTCGCGGAGATCTTCATGACGCCCACGGCCGCCATGGCCGACATCGTCTTCCCCGTGGCCCATCAGTACGAGATGAACGACATCGGCCACTACGGCATCGGCCACGGCATGATCCTCGCCCGCCCGAAGGTCGTTGACCCGCCCGGGGAATGCTGGCCCGACATGAAGATCATGAACGAGCTGGGCAAGCGGGTCTCTCCGCCGGAGTTGTGGCACGAAAACCACGAGGAGTTCCTGGAAGACCTCCTGAAGCCGGCGGGGCTCACCTACGCCCAGTTTGTCGAGAAGGGGTACCTGAAGGGCCCGTCGGGCACCCGGTCCTACGAGGCGAAGGGGTTCCCCACGCCCACGGGCAAGGTGGAGCTGCGCCTGAGCACGGCCGAGAAATTCAAGCTCAAGCCGCTGCCGGAATTCACGGGGTTCCCCGAACCGGACGACCCCGAGTACCCCCTGCTCGCCATCAGCGCAAAAAGCCGTTACTACCTGCTTTCCTCCTACCGGTGGGTCGGGAGGCTGCGCGAGAAGAGGCCTCACCCGCTCGTGGAGATCCACCCCGACACGGCGGTGAAGTACGGCATTGCAGAGGGCGACGACGTAATGATCGAGACGAAATACGGCTCCATCACCCAGAAGGCCCGCGTCACCGACATCATCGACCCCCGCGTGGTGAGCCCCGCCCTGGGCTGGTGGTTCCCCGAGGCATCGCCGGAGACCCAGTACGACTGGCGGAAGTCCAACTACAACATGCTGACGTCGGTCGGAAAGCTGGGGAAGGAATTCGGGACGCCGAACATCAAGAACCTGCCCTGCCGGATCCGGAAGGCGTCGTGATGCCGTCCGCTGCGCCCTGCCGTCCATCCATGGCAGGCACCCTGCCGCCGGGAGGTGTGTGAGAAAAGGCCGGCGTTCTGGACTTGTGCAAAGAAGGCTCCCGTGAGGGGGTCTTTTTTGTTCGTAAAGCCGGGGGATGACCGGTGTCGAGAAAAGCCGGCTGAACCGCTAGCGCGATGAAGGAGATCGTCACGTGAAGAAGGACCCGAACGAGATTGACGAGGGCATCGGTTATATCGGCTACCGGCAAGCGCTGGACATCGTCACGGCCGATGTCCGGCCGCTGGGGGATGAAGAGCTGCCGCTCAACCTGTGCGTGGGCCGCGTTTCTTCGACGGACGTGGCGGCAACGGTGAGCTACCCCTCCGTCGACGTGTCGCTCAAGGACGGGTTTGCCGTGGTTTCGGCGGATGTCGCCCGGGCCGAACGAGACACGCCGGTCCGCCTGAACGTCATCGGGTCTTCATTTGCCGGTGTTCCCTACGACGGCCGGATTGGCAACGGGGATGCCGTCAAAGTGTGCTCCGGCGCGCCCATCCCGGACGGCGCCGATGCGGTCGTTTCGGGCGAGTTTTGCGAGGAAGGGTCGAGCGGAGACGTGGTTGTAAGGGCGGACGCCGGGCCGGGCCGGAATATTCTGCAGACCGGCGTCGAGGTGTCGGCCGGAGCGACGATCCTCCTCAGGGGAGAACGGATCACGCCGGGCCATCTGGGACTGGCGGCTGCGGCGGGCATCAGCGTGATCCGGGTCCACGGCAGGCCGCGTGCGGCGATCGTCAGCATCGGTGATGAAGTCGTGGCGCCCGGTGAAAGGCTGCACGTGGGCCAGTTGTACGCCAGCAACCTGGTCACCATGGAAGCGTGGCTGGCTTCCTTCGGCATCCCCTGCGTCACGTCGATCGTACCGGATGACGTGCAGGCCATTCAACGGGCGCTGAAAACGCATCTGTCCGGAGTGGACGCCATCCTGACCAGCGGGGGCGCATGGGGAAGCGAGCGCGACCTGGTCGTGAGGGCCCTGAACGAACTGGGCTGGGAAATGAGATTCCACTACGTGCGGATGGGGCCGGGAAAGGGGATCGCGTTTGGGTCCTGGGACAACGTGCCGGTCTTCTGCCTGCCGGGCGGGCCGCTCAGCAACGGGATGGCGTTTCTGCAGTTTGCCCTGCCCGCGCTCGTGCGAATGGAAGGAGACGCAAAGCCCCCGCTTCGGGTTGTGCATGCCCGGCTGACCGAAGACGTGAGAAGCCGGCACCGGGCATGGACGGAATTCAGGGATGCCGTCATCACGCTCAATGAACGGGGTCAGTATGCCGTGGCGCCCTACCGGAGCCGGAGCCGGTTGGCGGCGATTGCCGGGGCAGGCGGGCTGATCTGCATCCCGGAAGGGTCGGAGGGATTGCGCCGCGGCGACGTGGTCCCGGTGCAATTGCTTGCCAGGCTTGGATGATTGATGTACGCCGCCGAGAGAAGACGGGGTGAACCCGGCGGCGGGGCTCAGTGGGAACCGGCCCTGTTCAGCAGGGCCGTTGCCGGTTCGCAGCCCAGGTTTTTCGCGCGGATGAGATCGGCAACGGCGCGTGCGGAGTCCGGGTCGAGTCTCGCGCGGGTGATGCCGCGGTTGTACCAGGCCAGGGCGAAGTCGGGCTTCAGCCGGATCGCCGTGCTGAAATCGCGGATGGCCGACGGGTAGTTCCCGCACCGGGCGCGGGATGCGCCCCTGGCGTTGTAGACCTCGGCGACGGCGAGACCCGTCCGGATGGCCCGGGTGTAATCGCAGGCCGCTTCCTTGAAGTCCTTCCCCTCCTGGCGGCTGAGGCCACGAAAGTAATACGCCTCCGCGTAATCCGGCTTCAGTTCGATCGCCCTGTCGAATGCGTCGATCGCCCTGTCGTGATGCCCCAGGACGGCAAGGACGTTTCCCCGAAGGTTGTGGGCCTCTGCCAGGGCCGGATGCGATTCGAGGATCAAATTCGACAGGGTCAATGCCCTCCCGTAATCCTCCTCGTCAAAGGCGGACCAGCCCAGCTCCAGCAGTTGATCGACCTGATTCGTCTTCACCCTCGATGTTCCCTCCAAATGGCCCGTTTCGTTCCGATCGCACGGTTTCCACTGCGATGAGACTCACAGATAGGGGGACTCGCCCCTGCACGCCCTGCAGCACTCGCCATCCCGCACCGGGTAGGCCTCACCGCATTGCGGGCATGCGGCCACGGGCCCCATTTTCTTGCGTCTTACCGATTCCGGCCGGACGCGGACGCGCTGCACGCTCAGCAGGCTTTCCCCCGCTTCCCTGATTTCTTCGAACAACCGTTGGGAGTCCTGCTCCTTCTTGGGCCTCAACTTGAAAAACCAGGCCTTTGTCTCCGGCCAGGCCTCCATCTTGGCCGGGTCGAGGTACACGCGCACCCCCTCACCGCCGTGCTTTTCGTAGAACGTGACGGCATAACGACCGAACGGCAGGACCGTGAGCCACCCGTTTCCGATCGTGCAGGGGGTGAGGAGTTGCACGGAGTCGGGGAGGCAAACCGGCGTTTCGCAGATCGCGTCGAAAAGCTCCCCCTCCGGGAGCGATCTCAGTGCGAGACCGACCATGAAGCCGCCGATGATAAGCCCCGGGGCGAGGCTGCCGTGGAAGGATTTCACCAGTTGAATGTACTCGTCGTAGGAGTAGTTTCCGATCTTCATGAGAATGTCCTCACTTGGATTTCTCGGAGCGGTTCCTGGTCCTGAACCGTCCATCGTCCCGGGTATGCTCGATTTTCCCGGTATTCTTCTGCACCCAGCCGATCCTGACGTCTTCCGCGGCGTCGAACTGGGGCACGTAAGGCTTGATGTCCAGAAGCGGGGTGCCGTCGACAATGTCCACGTTTTCGACGTGGAGGACATGTCGGCTTATGACGAGGAGGCGAACCACCGAAACCCCGATCGCATTCGGCCGGGACGGGCTTCTCGTCGCGAAAACACCCCGCTCCTCGTCGTCCAGGAAGGGTTTCACCCGCAGGGACGCCGGTCCGGCTTGGTTGCAATGGTAGATGAGCATGACGTGCGAGAACCCGTCGAGGTCCTTCAATCCACGGACGTACGCGGGATTGAGTTCCACGCAACCCCGGATTCCCCTGGCGGCCGCAGGCTGGATCGGCGTGCCTTCCGGCTCTCTGAAGGGGGATCGGATTACTCCGATGGGTTTGTATCGGACGGCCGTCACGGTCCTCGTCCTTTCGGAATCTTTCTGCCTTGCCGGGCGCCCTGTTGCGCGGGAATCGTTTCCGGTATTCATGAGGATATCCATTAGTAGGCCAGGGCCAGTTTGGTTGTCCTGGCGGCTTTTGTCCGGGCATCGGTTCCTGCCGCAGGTGCAGTGATCCGCTCCATCCACGCCCGGTCGATAGCGCCGCCGACGATCGGCAGGACTGTATTGCCGATGAAGAGGGCCTCGGTGATGTCATGGGTGACGTAGACCACGGGGAATGTCCTCGTTTCCGTTATTTTTTTCAGCTCGTTGCGAAGGAGCCGCCGTGTGACCACATCGAGCGCCGAAAAGGGCTCGTCGAGAAGAAGCAGCTGCGGGTTCCGGGCCAGGGCCTGGCAGACGGCACAGCGCTGCCTCTCGCCCCCCGATACCTCTTGTGGTTTACGGTCCCTGAGAGCCGTCAGGCCGAAAAAGCCCAGGAGGGCATCCACTTCCCTGCGGTCCTGCGCTGCGAAGGCCGCGTTGCCGTAGAGCGTCAGGTGCGGGAAGAGGGAGTAGTCCTGGAAGACGTAGCCGAGTTTCCGCTTCTGCGGGGGGAGGTTCACGCCCCGCGACGAATCGAAGAAAACCCGGTCGCGATAGACGATCCGCCCCTCGTCGGGTGTCACGAGACCGGCGAGCATTCGGATGATCGTCGTCTTTCCCGAGCCTGAGGGCCCGATGAGGGCGAGCGTTTCGCCATCGGGACAGGTCAGCTCCACGGAGATGGTGAAAAATTTCGTTTTCTTTTTCAGTACGGCCGTAAGACACATGACTATTTCCTCGTTAACCGATTGACCAGCAGCAGAAAGCCATACCCGATCGGGATGAAGGCAAGGGACAGGGCCCAGGCCTTCTCGTATTGCATGGACTCGACGGCTTCGTAGATGGCGATAGACGCCACCCGCGTCTCCCCGGCGATGCTGCCTCCCACCATCAGGACCACGCCGAAGGCTCCCATGGTGTGCAGGAACACGAGGATCGCCGCCGCCGCGATCCCGTGGACGCTGTTGGGGATGATGACCCGGAAAAATGTCGCCGTGGGCGACAGGCCGAGGACATAGGCGCTTTCCTTCAAGCGGGGGTCGACTTTCTCGAAGGACGCCTTGATCGGCTGGATGGCGAAGGGAAGGCTGTAAAAGATCGAGGCAATGACGATCCCCGTGAAGGTGAACAGCAGCGTCCCGCCGAAGAGGTTCTCCCATACCGTTCCCACGAACCCTTTCGGCCCCAGCAGAAAGAGCAGGTAGAACCCGATGACCGTGGGGGGAAGGGCAATGGGGAGATTGACGAGGGCCTCGACGAAGGATTTGCCTGGCCAGGTAAAATTCGTCAGCAGATAGGCCAGCGGCGCCGCGATCCCGATCAGGATCAGCGTTGCGACAGTCGCCAGTTTCGCCGAGAGGTAGAGTGGCAGCAGTTCCATTAAAAATAGCCGTACCGTTCCTTGATTTCCGATGCCTTCGGGGAATCGAGGTATTTCAGGAGTCGAGAGGCATCGCTCTTTGTGGCCGAGCGGTTCAGGAGGCAGGCTGCCTGCCGGATCGGCGGCGCCTCATCGATCGGATAGCGGCACCCCTTGCCTCCCTGCTCCGACAGGGCCGAGGAAAGGGCGCAGAAGGAGCCGTCCGTCCCGCCTGACATCGCGTACTGGAAGGATTGGGCCACGGTCTGGGCGACGACGAGGCGGTCACGGACCCCGTCCCACAAACCCGTTTTCTTCAGCGCTGCTTCTGCCGCCGCACCGTAGGGGGCCGTGACGGGGTTGGCGATCGCGATCTTTTTCACGCCCGTTCGCCTGATCGCTTCCTGCCAGGTCTTCGCGCCGCAGAAATCCTTTCCGCTTCCCCAGAGGACGACCCTCCCGGTCGCGTACAATAGGGGCTTTTCCGCTATGCCCTTCTCGAAAAGCGACGAGGGCGTTTTCTCGTCGGCCGAGAGGAACACGTCGTAGGGCGCCCCGTTGACGATCTGGCCGTAGAGGCTGCCCGTCGAGGAATAGGTTGTCTCGACCCGGATCTTCGTCTCCGCCTCGAAGGCGGCTGCGATCTCCTTGAAGGGGATCATGAAATTTGCCGCCACGGCTGCCTTCAGGCCGTCCGCGGCATGGGAAAAGACCGGGCAGAAGGTGACCAGGACAGCCGTGCAGAGCGCGGCAAAGGTCCAGCGTAGAATTGGCGACGATCTCCCCGCAGTGAATCGTGTGCGGTATGCGTTCATCCTTCGTTTCCTCTTCCGTCCCGCTTCAGCCGGTGAAGCCGGGGGCCGGTTATGTTATTGCTAGCATGAGGGCGGGCAAAAAAAAGAGGCATTGCCCGTCCCTTCGGGGCAGGGCCCGTCCGAATGAGGGCCCTGCCCCGAAGGGCAACGTTTTATCCGTGTCCCCCGGCCGCGGGTTTTTTCTCTTCCCCGTAGACGACCAGGGTTCCGTGGTGCTCCATCTCCTTGAGCCACTTCGGGTGCTGCTTCCTGGCCCAGCCCCGGGTCACCCAGCCGGTGGTCATGGCCTGGAACGAGCCGGGGTTGCCGACCGTCCCCAGGTAGACGTGGACGAAGAAGAAGGCGAACAGCGTCACAAACCCCACGGCGTGCAGCGTGTACATCCAGCGGGTGAGCGCCGTGGGCAGAATCTGGAACATCATGAGAAGCCCCGTGACGACCATCAGGGGTCCGCAGAGCGCGACGGCGATGAAGAACATCTTCTGGCCCGGGTTGTACTTGCCGCTCTCGGGCGGGTGCTCCACGTGCCAGAGGTAGCCGCCGGCGCACTTGATCCACTCGAGGTCCTCGGGCATTTCGATGACCCCCGCCTCCCTCCACCACATGGAGATGGCGAAGATCAGAGAGAAGCCGAAGACGAGGGCCGTCCAGTTGTGGACAAACTTGAGGCTCTTGAGCCCTCCCATCATCGTCCCGATGAAGTTCAGCGAATGGAACATCATCCCCAGTCCCGTGAGGAACAGGATGATGCAGGAGATCGCCATCACCCAGTGGACAATCCGCTCAAAGGCATCCGTTGCTTGTATCATTCCAGGTCTCATGGTTATTCACCCCCTTCCTTCTTGCCCGCATCGCCTGCATCATCGGGGAGCTTGGGCCCGTGGATCAGGTAGTGCAGGAACGAGCCCACCAGGATACCTCCCGCCGCCAGCAGGGAGACGGGTTTGAGGAAGTCTTTCCAGACGAGGATCGACAGCGGCACCGAGGGGCTCTTGGGCAGCGCGTCGTAGACCTCCGGTTTTTCGCTCAGGACGTAGAGCACGTGCGTCCCGCCGACGAACTTGTCGCCGTAGACGTTGGCATC
>MVQS01000373.1 GCA_002067855.1 Syntrophaceae bacterium PtaB.Bin038 | reverse complement strand
TTCACGCTGTTCTTCTTCCTGTGTTTCCTGATTCCCGATGAGGTCTTCGCACGGGCGGGCGGCGGCCGCTCCTCGTCGGGGAGCCGCGGCTCGAAAACCTATTCGGCCCCTGCGAGCCCGTCGTCCCCCTCGCCGTCGCGGTCGGTCACGTCGCCCGCGCCGCAGCCCCTGCAGCAGCCGAGCATGTGGAGAAGCATTGCCGGCGGCGTCATGGGCGGGCTCATCGGCGGGATGCTCTTCCGCAGCCTGGGGTTTGCCGGCGACGGCACGTCAGGGGGCGGGATCGGCCTGATGGACATCGTCCTGATCGGCGCAATCCTCTACTTCATCTACCGGTTCATGAGGAAGCGCCGCGAGCAGGAGGCCCCGGTGGGCGCCTACGCCCAGAGCGGCTCCGCGGGAACCGCAACCCCGGGCTACACGCCTCCGATGGGCGGCCCCGCGGCCGAGAACAGCGATGTGGAGCGCGGGATCTCGCACGTCCGCCAGATGGACGCGGGCTTCGACGAAAAGGACTTCACCGACGCCTGCATGGATGTTTTCTTCCGGGTGCAGGGCGCCTGGGCCAACCGCGACATGACGACGGTGAGGGACGTTCTGACCGACGAGATGCACGGGATTCTGTCGGAGGACGCCCGGAAGCTGAAGGCCGAGAGGAAGATCAACCGGCTGGACAACATCGCCGTGCGATCCGTGGACATCACGGAAGCCTGGCAGGAGTCGGGACAGGACTACATCACGGTGAAGTTCTACGCCAACCTGCTGGACTACACGATCGACGAGTCGACCGGGGAGGTGCTCTCCGGAAGCCGGACGGAGCCCGTGAAGTTCGAGGAGTACTGGACGTTCACGCGTCCCGTCGGGAGGAACGCCTGGAAGCTCTCCGCCATCCAGCAGCCGCAGTGACAGGGTTCAGGCAAGAAAAACGAGGCCCTCGCCGTTTCGGCAAGGGCCCTCACTGTACCCTTTCCCCTGTTTTCAGTGCGTTTGCTTGATGTTGGCACGGGCCCAGTCGATGAGCTCCTGGATCGTCGTGCCCATGGGGAAGAACTGCACGATGCCGACCTCTTTCAATTTCGGGATGTCGTCGTAGCTGAGAAAGCCGCCCGCCGTCACGCCGATGTCGCGCGCCCCCGCCTTGTCCAGCAGCTGCATCACCCGTCGGATGTCGTCGATCCTGGCGCCGGGAAGCGTCGTGATCCCGATGTGGTCCACGTCCTCCTGGATGGCCGAGGCCACGATGGCCTCCGGCGTCTGGGTTTCGGTGTAGATGATCTCGAAGCCCGACTCCCGGAAGGCCAGGGCGAGTTTCACCAGGGCGTTCTCGTATCCCTCCCCGAACTTGGCCATGAGGATCCTGACCCGCTTCTCGTCCTGCATCTGCCCCTCCCTGAGGCCGCGGCGGAAAAGCCGCCCGGCGGAGTCCCGCTCCCCGGGCCGTTTTGACCGTGCCTGCTGGTCTTATAGAAAACCGCCCCGAAGGTGTCAAGCAAATTGCGGCACGCGGCCCCGTTTCCCCGGCTGCGGCAGGGCACAAGAGGATTGACTTTCCCCCCTCCTCGGCTTATAGCTTTTCTCTATTTTCCGCCGAACCGGTTCCCGACACCCATTTTGCATGCCTTCTCCCCGGAAGGTGCCGCCGGCGCCCGCATGAGTTTCCGGAGGGCGCCGGCGGCACCGGAAAGGCCGTGCGGGGCTGACCCTCATGATCACGGACAGCATCTACCTGAGCGAACTCCTGGACCGTCCCCTCCTGGACAAGAAGGGGGACGCCATCGGGAAGATCCGGGACCTCAGCGTCGCGCCCGGTGACCCCTTCCCCTGCGTGGAGGGGCTCTACGTCAAGACCTCCCGGGGGACGGCCTATGTCTCCATGAAGGAGATCAACGTCCTGAACAAGCGGGTGGTCACGATCCGGGGCGATGCGGGCGCCATAGCCTATGCAGAGCCCCGCGAGAAGGAGATCCTCATCGCGAAGCACATCCTGGACAAGCAGATCGTCGACGTCAACGGCGTGAAGGTCGTCCGTGTCAACGACGTGCAGCTCGGCCAGGTCAACGACCACTTCGGGGTGCTGGCCATCGACGTGGGCTTCGGGGGCCTCCTGCGGCGGCTCGGCTTCGGGAAGGCGAAAAAGGGCACCCTCATCCCCTGGCGCTGCGTGACGACGCTCGAGCCCGGACTCGACCGGCTCACGCTCACGATGACCCGCAAGAGTCTCTCCGAGATGCATCCCGTCGACATGGCGGAGATCCTCTCCCAGGTCTCGATGCAGGAGAGGACGGCACTGCTCAGCACGCTAGACGAAGAGACGGCGGGCGACGTCATCGGCGAGCTCGACGAGCAGACGGCGGCCAGGATCATCAGCGAGATGGAACCGGAAAAGGCCGCCGACGTGCTCGAGCACATGGACCCCGACGAGGCGGCCGACGTCCTGGGCGACCTGCCCGAGAAGAAGGCCGTGGAACTCCTCAACCGCATGGAGAAGGAAGAGGCCGAGGAGGTCCGGGAACTCCTCGAGCACGACGAGGACACGGCGGGCGGCCTCATGACGACGGAATACATCTGTTTCCCGCCGGACATGACGGCCGAGGAGGTCATGAAGGAACTGCGGCTCGTGGCGCCCGACATCGAGATGATCTACTACCTCTACGTCGTCGACCGCGAGGAGCACCTGCTCGGCGTGCTCTCGCTGAAGGATCTGATCCTCGCCCAGCCGAAGGCGCCGCTGGCGAGCATCATGGTGACGAGCCCCAAGACGGTCCTGGCCCGCGACGACGAGAAGGTGGTGGCCGAGATGGTCTCGCGCTACAACCTCTACGCGATTCCCGTCGTGGACGAGGAGAAGCACCTGCTCGGCATCATCACCGTCGACGACGTGGTGGACATGCTTCTGCCCACGCCGCTGAGGAGGAAACGCTAGGTCATGCCCGGTGGGATCAAGGGGATCAACAGGACGAAGATCCTGTTTTTTTTGAGTATCATCGGCCCGGGGATCATCACGGCCAACGTCGACAATGACGCAGGCGGGATCGCCACGTACTCGGTGGCCGGGGCACAGTTCGGATACACCCTCCTATGGTCGCTGATCCCGATGCTCGTGCTGCTCTTCATGATCCAGGAGATGGTGGCGCGCCTGGGGGTCGTGACGGGCAAAGGGCTCTCCGATCTCATCCGGGAGCAGTACGGTGTCAAGGTCACCTTTTTCACCATGCTGGCGCTGCTCCTCACCAACTTCGGCAACATCACGGCGGAATTCGCCGGGCTGGCGGCCAGTCTCGAGATCTTCGGCGTGAGCCGGTACATCTCCGTGCCCCTGGGGGCGGCGGCGGTCTGGTACCTGGTGGTCTGGGGGAATTACCGGGTCGTCGAAAAGGTGTTCCTCTTCGCCTGCACGGTCTATCTTGCCTACATCATCTCCGGCTTCATGGCGAATCCTCCCTGGGAAGAAGTCATGACGGCCATGGTGGTCCCGACGTTCCGTGTCGAAGAAGCGTACATCTTCATGCTCGTCGGGGTCATCGGGACGACGATTGCACCCTGGATGCAGTTCTACCAGCAGGCCTCCATCGTGGAAAAGGAGATCCATGTCAAGGACTACCGCTACGTCCGGCTGGATGTCATCGTGGGCTGCGTCTTTGCCGTCGTCGTCGTTTTCTTCATCATGGTGGCCTGCGCGGCAACCCTCCACGCAAACGGCATCCGGGTCACGTCGGCCGAAGACGCCGCGGTGGCCCTGGCGCCGCTGGCCGGGAGGCACGCCAGCATCCTCTTTGCCGTCGGCCTGGCCAATGCCTCGCTCTTTGCCGCCTCCATTCTGCCTCTCAGCACGGCGTACAGCATATGCGAGGGCATGGGATGGGAGGCGGGCGTGAGTAAGAATTTCAGGGATGCCCCCCAGTTCATGGGCCTCTACACGGGGCTCATCGTTCTCGGTGCCGCTTTCATCCTGATCCCCGGGGCCCCCCTGATCTGGATCATGCTCGTCTCCCAGGTCATCAACGGGATCCTGCTGCCCTTTGTCCTGATCTTCATTCTCCTGCTCGTCAACGACGGGGAACTCATGGGCCGTTACGTCAACGGACGGATTTACAACGGGGTGTCGTGGCTGGCCGTGGTCGTCCTCATCGGGTTGAGTATGACCCTGATCTACCTCGCCATCACCCAGGGGATCATCGGCTGATAACGGTCTTTCCGGCCCCTCCCGTCTT
>MVQS01000372.1 GCA_002067855.1 Syntrophaceae bacterium PtaB.Bin038 | reverse complement strand
TCATGAGAAAACCTCCTTTCCAAAACTCCTTTGAGGCCGCGCAGACCGGCGGCAGCCGGGCGGGGCCCCGTGCCATAAGATGGACAATGATGAAATATATGCATCAGGAGGCGCTGCCGGTGAGGATGCAAGCCCCTCCTTTTACACCCCGGGCAGATACGGCAGGGCACCCGGTGATGACCGGGCACGCGGTGAAATGACCCTTTTTCGGCGCTTTTGCGCCGGACCCGTTGCTTCTATATCCAATTCGAGAGATTTTTGCCAGCGTTTTTCCGCATGGCTCGGGAGAAGGAGCGGCATGCGGGACGGAGGGCTCACAGCCTGTACCGAAGTTCGTTGCGCACGGGGGTTCCCTGGGCCGAGACCGTCACGATCTCGCCGATGGCCTGCAGGTCGGCCATCCGGCGGACGGAACCCTGAAGGATGATGGACTTGCCGTCGAAGAAGACCTTGAGCGTGGGGATGCGTATCTTGGGGTTGGTGGCGATGTGGGCCTTGATGCGTGCCGCGAGCATCCGGCCGCGCAGGAGCTCCCATGCTTCCAGCGAGAGCTTCCCCGCTTTCTCCTGCAGGGCCCCGCACACGATGTCGGTGATCTCCTGGAAGGTCTGTACCGCTGAGTTGAAGACCATGTCGTAGGCGGCAACATCATACCAGTCGCGGTGGAAATTGGCCCGGATGAAGGCCGCCCGGTCGTTGTCCATCTTCTCGATGAGCCGGGCGGCCGTCTTGCGGTCCACCCCGTCCTTGCACATCACCCGCTCGACCCGCTGCTCGACGGGCGCCGTGAGCCGCACCCTCAGGACGTGGGGCAGTCCCTCGAGCAGGAAATTCGCGCCGCGGCCCACGAGGACGACGCGATCGCCCATGGCGCGATCGTAGATGTAGGATTCCATGAGGGCCATGAGGCCCCGGTACTCCCAGTCGAAGCGGTCCCAGAGGGTCGGCCGGTCCTCGTCAACCTCGTTGAGCAGCGCGATCCAGCGCTCCCCCTGCCCCTTGAGGTCGGACAGGATCCTCTCCTTGCCCACGTAATCGTACCGCATCCGCTCCGCGACGGCGGTGCCGATCTCCTGCCCGCCGCTCCGGTATTCCCGGGATATGGTAAGGATGGCCATGGCGTTGAGTCCCCGGCGGTTTTCCCGCGGTTGGAGTTGATCGGATCCCGCCGCGACGCGGCGGGCGTTCATTTTCTCGAAGCAATCTTGTACCGGACCCAGAGCTTGCCGATGGCAATGACGCCGACGGCGAAAAGGGCCTCCATGGCGTACTGAAACACCTTCGAGGGGCTGAATTGTTCCACGATGACGGGGTCGGTGACGATCATCTCGGCCCCGACCTTGCCGAGAACGGCGGCCCCGATATAGATAATGTAGGGATACTTGTCCATGAGCATGGACAGCAGGCTGCTCGTGAAGACCACGAAGGGGATGCTCAGGCCGAGGCCGAAGAGGAGGAGGAAGAGATTCCCTTTCGACGCGCCGGCCACGGCCAGCACGTTGTCCACGGACATGGTGATGTCGGCGACCACGATGACCCAGAGGGCCTGCCAGATGGTGTTGGCTTCTCGGTGAACCTCCTCGCCGGGGTTCCCCTCGACGAAGAGCTTTACGGCGATCCAGAGGATGAAGAGGCCGCCGATGAATTTCACGTAGGGGGTCTGAAGCAACTGGGCCGCGAAGAAGGTGAGAACGACACGCAGGAGAACAGCCGCCCCGGAGCCGAGCAGGATCCCTTTCCGGCGCTGCTTGCGGGGCAGCGAGCGCACCGCCATGGCGATGATGACGGCGTTGTCTCCTGCAAGGATGAGGTCGATGAGGATGATGCTCAGCAGGGCGGCGAAGAACTCCCAGCTGAAGCTGATGTGTCCCAGCACGTCCGGACTCACGTCAGGGAATGATCTCCTGTCTCTGGCAGTCTCTGACCGGGGGCCGCCCCGGGAGCCTTCCGCTAGTTGGCGAAACTCGCACACCCCCCCCCGTTTGTCAATGAAATTATCGTCCCCGCCGGTCGTGCCGAAATGCCCGCCCCGCGGCCCCTGCGCCCCTCCCGGGTGCGCCTTCGAGGCTGCCGCGGGACGCAGATTCGCGCTTGCAAGATGGGGGGTTGCTGTTATAATAACCAATCCTTGCGCCCGAGGCCCCCTGCGGGCAGGGGCGCGGGACAGGGGGGAAAGAGGCCATGACCAGAGACGCCGAGTTCCTGAGGGAGCTGCAGCGCAAGTTCGAGCAGAAGCTCCGGGAGCACGAGATCGACGTCATCGAATACTGGAAGGAGCGGCTGGACCGGATCTACGCCATGCGGCCCGAGGGGATCGCCTCTCTGCAACTCGAGATCCGGAAGCTCTCCGAGACCATGGCGAACCGGATCAAAACGTTGAAAAATGGCTGAAATGAAGGAAATCGCGAACTTTCTCTTCGAAGTGGGTATGCTGAACAAGACCCCCCGCACGGGGTTTCAATTTCTCGGCACCGGCAAGGAGTCCGTCGCGGAGCACATCCTGCGGACCCTCTTCATCGGCTACTCGCTGTGCAAGCTCGACCCGTCCGTCGACGAGTTGAAGGTGCTCCGGATGTGCCTCGTCCACGATCTGCCCGAGGCGCGCACGGGCGACATGAACTACATGTACAAGAAGTACGTCACCGTCGACGAGGAGAAGGCCGTGCGGGAACTCACGGAAAACCTGCCCTTCGGGGACGAGATCAAGTCCGTCCTCGCGGAGTTCAACGAGAAGAAGACCCGCGAGTCCCTGCTGGCCCACGACGCGGACCAGCTCGGCCTCATCCTCCTGCTCAAGGAGTACAGGGACCTCGGAAACAAGTACAGCCAGGAGTGGCTGAACTACGCCGTCCGGCGGCTGTGCACCGACGAGGGCAGAGAACTGGCGGACTCCATTCTCCGGACGGACTGGACGCAATGGTGGTTCAGGGACAAGAGCGACTGGTGGGTCAACGGCAACCGGAAATAGCACAGGGGGACAGGCGATGAAATGCACCCGTTCGTGGATCGTTGGATTGGCGGCCCTGGCCGTGATGCTGTCGGGCTGTGTCTCCGATACGGAGCTCAAGGAGAAGGCCAGGGGGCACCTCCGGATCGGGACGGCGCACATCCAGGCGGGCCAGTACGCCCAGGCCCTCAAGGAACTGATGGAGGCCGAGAAGCTTACGCCCAACGACCCGGTCGTCCATTACAACCTGGGGATCGCCTACGAGCGAAGGGGCTTCATCGACGATGCCGTCAGGGAGTTCCAGAAGGCGATCGCGCTGAAGGCCGATTACTCCGAGGCGCATAACTACCTCGGCACGGTCCAGCTGGCCCGAGGGATGTACGACGAGGCCATCCTCTCCTTCAACCGGGCCCTGGCCAACCCGCTGTACGAAACGCCCGCTGTGCCCCTGTACAACATGGGGCGCGCCTACGTGGCCAAGGGGGACATGAGAGGCGCCTACGCCAGCTTCAGCGAGGCGATCCGCAAGGAGCCGAGGAGCCACCTCATGCCCGTCCTGGAGCTGAACCTGGGGGTCATCGACTACCGCCAGGGCGTCTACCTGGAGGCCGAGCGGCACCTGCAGAAATCCGTGGCGGGGGCGCCCAACCTGGCCGAGGCGCATTACTGGCTCGGGATGACCCAGATGCAGCTCCGCAAGAGGAAGGAAGCCGCGGACTCGTTCAAGAACGTGATCCGGCACGCGCCAGATTCCGACTGGGCGGCGAAAGCCAGGGAGAATCTGAGCAGGCCGTAACCCGGCACGAGGCAGGGTCGGCGGAGTCGAGGGACCATGGCAAGCAAGAGACAGAGACGAACCGAAGAATTCAAGACGCGCAAGAAGAAGAAGACCTTCCGGCTGCTCTTCGTCGTCGCCGCCGTCCTCATCGGCGGCGGGTTCCTGGCCTTCCTGTTCTGGGCCCTCTCGGACACCCTCTTCCCGCCCGATGCCCAGGAGGCCGCCGCCAAGCGGGAGAGGAAGGAGGTGACGCTCTTCTTCTCCGACGCCAACGAGCGGTTCCTCGTGCAGGAAAAGCGCCTGGTTCCGAAGGGGAAGAACGCCGTCGCCCAGGCCGAGGAAATCGTGCGGGCCCTCGTGGAAGGCCCGAAGATGGGAACCGTCCGGACGATCCCGGCGGGGGCCAAGCTGCAGGGGATCCGCATCGCCGACGGGACGGCCGTCCTGAACTTCGACAACCCCTTCATCGAACAGCACCCCGGGGGGACGGCGAGCGAGGTCGCCACCGTCTACTCGCTGGCCAACACCCTCGCCCACAACCTGCCGGAGATCAAGCGCATCCGGATCCAGGTGGGCGGCAGGGACGTCACGACGATCAAGGGTCACGTCGACCTGCGTGAACCCGTCACCCCCAACAAGGAACTTGCAAAGCAGGCCCGGGCCGGAGGGTAGGACGTTTCCCGATCGGGCCCGTGATGGAGAGGACCGCCTGTGCCCCGCAGGCGACGTGGAAGCCATGGCAAGAGTCAAGCTGTCGAGAATCCGGAACATCGGGATCGTCGCGCACATCGACGCGGGCAAGACGACCGTCACGGAGCGGATTCTCTACTACACGGGCAAATCCTACAAGATGGGCGAGGTGCACGACGGGGAAGCCGTCATGGACTGGATGCCCCAAGAACAGGAGCGGGGGATCACCATCACCTCCGCCGTGACCACCTGCGAGTGGAGAAACCACGAGATCCACATCATCGACACGCCGGGGCACGTGGATTTCACGATCGAGGTGGAGCGAAGCCTCCGGGTTCTCGACGGGGCCGTGGTCGTCTTCTCCGCCGTGGAAGGGGTCGAGCCGCAGTCCGAGACCGTCTGGCACCAGGCCGACAAGTACGGCGTCCCCAAGATCGCCTTCATCAACAAGATGGACCGGATCGGCGCGGACTTCGCCAACGCCGTGAATATGATGAGGGAGCGCTTCGCCTCCGTTCCGCTTTCCGTCCAGGCGCCTCTCGGGGAGGCGGAAAACTTCCGCGGGATCGTCGATCTCGTCCGCATGCGGCTCATCACCTGGCAGGAGAACACCCTGGGGGCGGCCTTCGACGTGTTGGAGATCCCGGAGGACTTCCGCGCCGAGGCCGAGGCCCGCCGGGAGAGCCTGCTGGAGATTCTCGCCGAAGTCGACGACGAGATCGCCGAGAAGTACCTCGGCGAGGTCCCCGTCACGGATGCCGAACTGGTCCGGGCGATCCGCAAGGCCACCGTCTCGCTCAAGCTCGTTCCCGTGCTGTGCGGTGCGGCGCTGCGCAACAAGGGGATCCAGCCCATCCTGGACGCCGTCGTCGACTATCTGCCGTCGCCGGAGGACATCCCGCCCGTCAGAGGGGTCAACCCGGTGACGAAGACCGAGGAGACCCGATCGCCCTCCGACCGGGAGCCCTTCACGGCGCTGGCCTTC
>MVQS01000371.1 GCA_002067855.1 Syntrophaceae bacterium PtaB.Bin038 | reverse complement strand
CGGATCGCTCGGATATTCATCAGTTCGTGCGTGCCCGTCTCCCAGGCAATTGCAGGTTGATATGCCATAATATGAACGGTCAGCAAAGAAAACGTAAACCACACGAGTATATTCTTTGTGAACATGGCTATGCTCTCTTTAAAATCCGATGAAATCGATTCGCCAGACATCATCCCATTTGATATCTTGAATAAAAATCACTTCTCCTTGTGCTTCGACACCTCTGTTGACCGCCGTAAATGTATATGCAGCGCGGAAGAGACCGATTTCCCTACGTCTGAAATCTCGCGCTGTGGAGAACATCATGGACAACTTCTCCGATCCAATACGCTCAAATATGTTTCTGTATTCTTCACGTCTGTTCAGCCGGATGTATTCCATCGCCCCGTCGAGGTCCCGGTTGACCAGGCAGGTTACAAAGCGGTTCCAGGTTTCTTCGAGATTCGGAACGGCGCGCACCTCCAGGCTGAACACCTCTGAGAGGACCCGGCGTGCTTGCCCCCGGTATCCCGCCGACACCTGGAACCCAAGCACCGTGGGACTCGGCTCCTCCAGGTCAAGCAGGGCGGTGAACGTTCCGTCATTCGCCAGGATGTCCCCGTGGGTCCCGTCGTCGTACATCCGCGATACAACGGACTTGCCCCCGTCCGCCCTCACACGGAGCAGATTGACGCTCGATGCCACCAACGCAGGGTCATACGCCGCGCGGATGCAGACGCGGACCCGGGTTGCAATCCCCGCATACACGGCTGCGGGCGTGACGGTGGGATTGTGGAGAGCCTGCGTGGCCCGGACCTCCCCTCCCCCAACCCCGGCCGCAAGGGCGGCCAACACGGCAATTGCCGCGCAAATGAAGATCCCCAGCCGATGGACCGCTGTAATAGAACGCATCATCGTTCGCCTCCCTTCAGCTTTGCCGATCACGTGAGTCGCTCACGGCGACGATCAGCCCAATACCCAGGAACCCGAGAAACAGTCCGGTCCATATCGGTGGCTCGTCGACCGTCACAACCGAGATCTCGTCCACGACGAATGTGCCGCACCCCGAAGTCAGTCTGAACGCGACCCGGGAGAGGCCGTGCGGATGCTCGAGACCGAAGTACTCGTTGGGGTTGGAACCGATGTCCCCGCAAAGGGCGAGATTGGATGAGAACTGTGAAGAAAAGGTCTCGACGGCATTTCCTGCCGAGTCGTAGAAGAGGACCCACAGGGGCGATGCGTACGTGACGTATGCACCGAAGCGGGTGGCCGGCGTGTCGAACCGAAGCTCGAGCATGCCGGTTTCGACGAGCAGGGCCTTCTCGCCTCCATAAGGCGGATACTCCTGCTCGAACAGTGAGATGCCGGACTCTACAACGATGCCCGTGGAAAAGACCGGCCCGAGCATCCGATATTGATCCGCAACCGGCGTCGAGTCCGAAAGGTCCTCGAAACTGATGACGGCCGCCTCGCTCTGCGCAGGTGGGTCAAGCCCCAGCGGCAACAAAATGATTAGAATGACAAGGACCCGGTTCATCTTCCTCCTTCCTTCGGTCTCACCTCGCAGAGCCGCACAGATGCGACACCCCGACCCGTGTCGACCCGTGGGTCCGGGCGCATTCGTCACCGCCCGGTCAGATATGAACCGAGCCGGTTTGGCGATGCAGATTCGAAGTTTTCCGATCTTGCGAGGGGAATGCGAAGGAAGGAGTTATGCCGGGTCACCGGCGGCATGGATTCCGCGACACTCGGGCTTCCCCTCCACTGCCCGAAGCCGATGCACCCATCAGGCGCCGCAGGCTCCCGTGATGATGGACCCAGCATAAGCAGCCGCGGCCGGTTGTCAAGTATGATTTTGAAAATACCAAGTTTGTCGTAGATCCGCAGCCTGCGCGTCTGTACCCCGTGCGAGGAAAGCGCAGCGGGCAACAGATCTTACGAAGGCTTCTTGAACAATGCGTCGAGGCGGCTGCGCGAGTCTTCTTTCTTTGCGGCCCCCTCTTTCCGCCCCGCATCGTCCGCGAAGACGAAGAAATCGCAGAAATTGCTCCGTCGCTTGTCGACCACGCGCTCGGCCTGCGGCTCGCGGCACTCGTTGTACGCACCCGGGCTGTAAAAGGAGCAATTCAGGCAGACGTGGAGGTCGGCCCCGCAGCGAAGGCAGGTCTCCTGCCGCCCCACCGTCCGGTCGACCCGGACCTCCCCCCTGCAGGCATGGCACCGTTTCATGCACCCGCACCCCTTTCCCCGGGGCGGGCCGACGCCGCGGCGGATCGGAGCCGCTTGTCGATTTCCACCACGACGATGACGGACAGCGATATCGCCACGATCATCAGCCACTCGGCGCCCGCGATGGGCTCCGTCGACAGAAGCCACTGGAAGGGCGGCGCGTAGATCGCCGCCACGTGCGCCATCAGGGAGGCCGCAAGACCGTAGGCCAGGTAGGGGTTCGTGAACACGCCGATCTCGAAGATGGACCGCGTCTCGGAGCGGCTGTTCCAGGCCTGGAAGAACTGGAAGAAGACCATGGTCGTCATGGCGATCGTCCGCGCCTTCTCGAGCGGCACCGCCTCCTCCAGCGCCCGGGAAAACCCGATGACGACCCCCATCGAGATGAGCAGTCCCACGATGAAGGTACGCTGCAGGAGGGTCTTCGACATGATGCCCTCGGCGGGGTCCATGGGGGGGCGCCGGACCACATCCCGGTCCCCCGGCTCGAAGGTAAGCGCGATGACCTGGAAGCCGTTTGTCACCAGGTTGATCCAGAGCAGCTGCGATGCCGTGTAGGGGATGGGGATCCCCATGAGGATGCAGCCGAGGATGGAGCCGATGGCGGCGACCCCCGT
>MVQS01000370.1 GCA_002067855.1 Syntrophaceae bacterium PtaB.Bin038 | reverse complement strand
CCGCCCCGCCGTGACCCGGTCGATCATCCGGATGGCCTGGCCCGTCTCCTCGCGGGTCATCCCCGCCGTGGGCTCATCCAGGAGAATCAGCTCGGGCTCCGTGGAAAGGGTGATGCCGATCTCCAGGGCCCGCTGCTGGCCGTAGGACAGGGCGCTGACGGGCATGTGCATGACGTCCCGCAGCCCGACTTCCTCGACGATGGCCAGCGTGCGCTCATTGATCCCGCGATCGTGATCGGGCCTGCGGAAGAAGTGGTACCGCATTCCGCAGCGGGACCGGACCCCCGAGCGGATGTTGTCGAAGACGGACAGCTCCTGGAAGACGTTGGTGATCTGGAACGAGCGAGACAGCCCTTCGCGGTTGAGGGCATGTGCGGGCTTTCCGGTGATGTCGCGGCCCTTGAACAGGATCGACCCCGACGAGGCCTTGAATTTCCCGCTGATGATGTTGAACAGCGTCGTCTTGCCCGCTCCGTTTGGCCCGATGACGGCGTGGCGCTCCTTTTCCCTCACCGTGAAATCGACGCCGGTGAGGACCTTAAGCCCCGAGAAGTCCTTGTGAATGTCCTTGACGTGCAGGTATTCGCTCATGATGACGCTTCCTTGGCTTCCATGGGTTTGCCCGGGCCGCGCCTCCGGGTGAACAGGCCCCGGGCGGACTGGAGAATCTGCGAGAGCCCGCCGGGAATGAAGAGGACCATGAAGACGAAGATCAGGCCCATGAACAGCGGCCAGCGGTCGGTGATGTCGCTCAGGTAGTTCTGGAGGATGATGTAGACCAGCGCCCCGAGCATCGGCCCCCAGAAGGTCCCCGTGCCGCCCACGAAGGTCATGAGCAGCACCGTCGTCGTCATGTCGACGCTGATGGCCGACTGTGAGCAGAACTGGAAATGAAGCGTGTAAAACGCCCCTGCCAGCCCCGCTACGGCCCCCGTGAAGGTGAAGAGGATCAGGCGGCTGATGTTCGTGTTGTAGCCCAGGAACTTCATGCGCTCCTCGTTTTCGCGCATCATCAGCACCGTCTGCCCCATGGCCGTCTGCGTGAAGTACCAGCAGAAAACGATGGCCGCCCCGACGATGACGAGGGTGAACCAGTAGAAGCTCTCGATCCCGGCCAGGTTGACCGTGGTGAACCCCAGGGCGAGATTGGGCCGCGTGACGCTCAGGCCGTCGTCGCCTCCCGTGATGGTGTGCCACTTCGTCGCCACGGCGTAGAAGAGCGAGTTGAAGGCCAGCGTGAGCAGCGCGAAGTAGGAACCCTTGTGGCGCAGCAGCAGGCCCCCCGCGACGAACCCGACGAGCGTCGTCATGGCCAGCGCCAGCGCGAGAGCGCTCCAGATTGAAAGGCCGGGGATGTGGATCAGCGAGACGGCGACGGTGAAGGCCCCCATGCCGAAGAACATGGCGTGCCCGAATGAGAGCAGGCCCGCGTAGCCGAGCAGCAGGTTGTAGCTGACCGCGTAGAGCGCAAAAACGATGATCTCCGTGAGCATGTTCAGGTGGTATTGCTTGAGCACCAGAGGCATTGCGGCCCCCGCGGCGAACAGGGCCGCAATGAGCAGGTACGGCGTGTTCTTGTGCAGCATCATGATTCCTCCCCAAAGAGTCCGGAGGGTTTGACGATGAGGACGGCGGCCATGAGCAGGTAGACCAGGGCCACGGAGAGCTTCGGGAATAGCAGGACCCCGAAGGACTGCAGCTCACCGATAAGCAGCGATGCGATCACGGCGCCCCCGAGGCTCCCGAAGCCGCCGACGACGATCACCACGAATGCGTCGATGAGGATGTCGTGGGCCATCCCCGGGTAGGTCGTCAGCAGCGGCCCCGCGATGACGCCCGCAAACCCCGACAGGGCGGCGCCGAAGGCGAAAACGCCCATGAAGACAAGCGGCACGTTGAATCCGAGAGCGTTCACCATCTCGCTGTCGTTGACGGCCGCCCGGAGGATGATCCCGAGCCGAGTCCTGTAGAGGATAAGCGCCATCAGGGTCCCCACGAAGACGGCGCAGAGGAAGATGAAGATCCGGTAGACGGGATAGGTGATGCCGATGATCTCGACGGTGTCGCCCAGCAAACCGCCGATGTTCACGGCCAGCGGAAAGTTCCCCCAGACCCACTTCACCACCTCCGTGATGATGTAGGCCAGGCCGAAGGTGAGGAGCAGCTCGTGCAGGTGACCGAACACGTGGACGCGCCGCAGCAGGAACCGCTCGATGAGGGCGCCGATCACGAAGAGCAGAACCGGGCAGACCATCAGGGAGAGCCAGAACTGGTCCGTGGCCTGCAGCATCGTGTAGGAGAAGTAGGCGCCCAGCATGTACATGGCCGCGTGGGCGAAATTCAGCACGTTCATCATCCCGAAGACCAGGGTCAGGCCCGCCGAGACGAGGAACAGCAGGCCTGCGTAGGCCAGCCCATGAAGGAAGAATACAGGAATGTCGCTCATGTCCGGAACCTCTTGCCGGAGCCGCCGTCCCTCGCCGAGGCCGGGGCGCCGATCATTTTTCCCTGTTGACTGTTCAGCCCTGTTGCACTCTCCCGATGATCTCGTGGAGAATGCGCAGCAGGACCGTATCGCGCTGCTGGATGATCTTCTGGATCTTCTCGGGCGTCCACTCGTAGAACCCCCTCCCGGCCCTGACGCCCGTGGCACCCCCGGAGATGAGTCTCTCGAGGACCGGCGCAGGCGTTGCCGCCGACTCGAGGTAGGGGAACAGGTATTTGTGGATGTCGCGCGTCAGCACGAGCCCGGCCAGGTCGGCCGTCTCCATGGGGCCGATGAAGGGCATCCTTGCCCCGAAGCCGTACTTGACGACCTTGTCGATGTCCCCGGCGCTGGCGACCCCCCTGTCGCACAGCGAGACGGCCTCCCGCCACATGGCGTGCTGCAGGCGGTTGCCCAGAAAGCCCGGCACGTCTCTGAGGACACGGACGGGCACCTTGCCCACCTTCTCCAGGAGGGCATAGATCGTCTCGAAGGGTGCTTCCGCGGTCTCGTCTCCGCGGATGACCTCCACGCAGGGCAGGATATGGGGCGGGTTCCAGAAGTGGGTTCCCAGGAAGCGCCCCCTGTTCTTCAGTGCGGCCGCGATCTCGGTGATGCTGATGGCCGAGGTGTTGCTCGAAAAGATGGCATCGGGAGCCGAGCAGCGCTCGACCTCGGCGAAAACTTTTCGCTTCAGTTCGAGATCCTCCAGGATGGCCTCGAGGATGTACTGGCAACCGCCGCAGAGCGCTTCCAGGGAGGTGCAGAGGGTGATCCGGCCCAGGCAGCCCGCGACGTCCTCCGGCTTTGCCAGGCCCAGGGCGATGAAGACCTTGAAGTTCGACTCGATACGACCCTTGGCCGCATCGAGCGTTGCCTTGTCCGTGTCGTAGAGGTTGACGTCATAGCCCGCCGAGGCAAAGACCTGGGCGATGCCGTGTCCCATGAGGCCGGCACCGATGATGCCGATGCGCCGGATGTTGCTGAGCTTCATCCCGATGCCTTCCTTTCTTTGCCGTTGGTGGGGTTGTAGATGACCATGAAACACTTGACCTCTTCCGGGCCGACGGATTCCCCGAAATGGGGGAGACTGGAGTCGAAGTAGATGCAGTCGCCTTCGCGGACGATGTGCTCCGTGTCGCCGTGGAGGAACTTCATGGTCCCCTGGATGACAAAGAGGATCTCTTCGCCTTCGTGCTGATAGAGGGTCCGTTTCTTCGGCTTGACGGGGAGGGTGAGGATGAAGGGTTCCATGGTCTTGTTCGGGTACTTGTAGGCCATGGCCTCGTAGGAGTACCCGAATGCGGTGCCGTCCCTGGCGATGAGGGGCCGCTCGTCCTTGCGGACAAGACAGAACGATGTGCGGGGGGCCTCCTCGCCGAGGAGTGCTGAGATGGTGACGCCGAGGGCCCGGGCGATGATCCCGAGCGTGGATACGGGAGGGGACTTTTTCGACGTTTCGACTTTCGAAAGGTAACCCTTGGTGAAGCCCGTTTGCTTTGCGAGTTGCTCGAGAGTGACCCGCTTTTGCGTACGGAATGCCTTGATCCGCTTGCCGATTTCGGCTTCGACGATCGCCGGCGCTTGTTTCATGTTGGTTTACTTTTTTTTCATTTCGGAAAATGCTGATTCATAAATCATTGATATAAAACATTAAAATAGGATTCAAAATGTATCCTGACAGGAAACTTCATAATCCTAAACCGTCCGTCCTGTCAAGGATTTTTTCAAGGCCGGTTCGTTTTCGCGGAAAGACGAGGGATTCCGTGAGGCTAGAAATTCACCCGGTTCAACCCCTTCAGCCCCAGGATCTGCCGCGCCTCGTCCGGGGTCGCCGGTTCGCTGCCGAGTTCCCGGATGATCCGTGCCATCTTGGCGACCTGCTCGGCGTTGCTCTTGGCAAGCTGCCCCCTCTCAAGGTAGAGGTTGTCCTCGAGACCCACTCGGCAGTGGCCGCCAAGAAGCACGGATTGCGTGCAGATGGGGAACTGGGCCCGACCGGCGACGCAGACGGAGAACTCGAACTCGCCGATGAGCCTGCGGGCGTAGTCGAGCAGGAACATCAGGTTCTCGGGGCTCGGCGTGATCCCGCCCAGCACACCCATGACGAATTGAAGGTAGACGGGGCGCCTGATATGGCCGCGCTGGATCATGACAGCCAGGTTGTTCACCATGCCGGCGTCGTAGATCTCGAACTCGGGCTTGGTTTCGTTCAGCAGGAAGATCCGGCAGAACTCACGGATGGACTTGAAGGTGTTGGGGAAGATGAGATCCTCCGTCATGGCAAGGTACTGGGGCTCCCATCCGTGCTTGAACTCCTTGAACTTGTCCAGTGCGGGAAAGAGGGCGAAGTTCATGGAACCGCCGTTCAGGGAGGCCATCTCCGGCCGGTAGAAGGTCACCGGGGCCACGCGCTGCTCCACCGTCATCCCGAGCCCGCCGCCCGTGGTGATGCAGATCACGGCGTTCGAGCGTGCCTTGATCTTGCAGACGATCTCCCGCATGACCTCGAGATCGGCCGCGGGTTGGCCCGTTTCGGGGTTTCGCCCGTGCACGTGGACGACGGCCGCTCCGGCCTCGGCGGCGGCCACGGCATCGTCGGCGATCTGCTGCGGCGTGATCGGCAGATAGGGTGACATGGTGGGCGTGTGGATGCTCCCCGTGACGGCGGCGGTGATGATCGTCTTCTCCCTCATTTCCGCTCCCCCTCCTTCCTTTGCTTCTTCATACCCGTGTTTTCCCCCGGAGACTTCCCGGGGCGCCGGCTATCGGGTAGAGCCCGATACGCGCCCTGGCATCGTTGCATCGATCGGCGGCCGGTCTCCCCGACCAGGCCGGCTCGAAATCCCTGCAGGGGGAGGGCCGTCGGTCGTAAATGGAGCAGGTCACGTTCCGGCCCGGGGTCCCCCGGAGGGCCGCGCAACGGCCCGTCCGGGTGCGGCGCATGGCCCTTCGAAGGGGGGAAACCCTTACGGTCAGTCGTGCGGGCACGCCCCCCGGGGTGGCGTCGTCGCACTCGGCCCAGTAGAACGACGTTCGATAGACGACGCAGCAGGCCCCGCACTCGAGGCAGGGGTTTTGCGGCGGGCCTCCCGTCGGATCACGCAGCGGATCGTCACGCCGGCCGGACATCGTCCGGACCCCCTTTCCCCGCGGCGACGACCTGCCCGACGCGCACCGCGAAGTAGATCGCCGCAACGAGGTAGGCCGGCACGAACAACCACCAGGCAAAGGGGTTCGGGATGCCGGTGTATGCCGTTCCGTCGGGCACGCGCAGGATGTTCTTCCAGTCCCAGCAGAAGGAGACGATCAGCAGAAACGCGCAGCCCATTTCGATGGCCCAGTCTCGCCGGCGCCAGCGGATGCGGAACCCCCGGTTCTCCAGCGCGATGAGCAGCGCGCCGGCCGCCGTCATCGTCGCCGCGATGAGGATCGGCGTGATCACGGGCCCCACCCAGGGCAGGGGGATATAAAACAGGAGATCCCACGTCATGAGACTCTCCGGCCACCCGAGGATCACGTACAGCCAGACATAGTAGAAGATGTCCCAGACGCCGAAGGCGATCATGAAGAAGCAGAAACGCTGCAGGCCGGTTCGCCCTGCCAGGATCCCCGCCGCGGCCAGCATGACGATCGTCGCCGCCTCGCGCCCCATCTCGACGAGGATGAGGGGGTCCACGGCGCGGCGCCCGTTCTCCCAGACCGTGGCGAGGGGAAAATCAAAGGAGCCGCGGAAGTAGATCTCGCGAAGGTAGACGACCACCGCGCTTTCGACGTAGGCGAAGGAGATCGCGAAGGCAGCGACCCAAATTCCCCTGTGTGCGGTGTCGCGTGAAGGGCCGGCGTCTGCCGCGTTCATGGTGCGGTCCTCTTTGGACGGGGTCCGGTCGGCGCCGGAACGAAAACGTGCGGCCAGCGGACGGGAACGCCTTGTTCCGTGCCGAGTATACGGCAAGGTTGTTCCTCGGTCCAGATGGAAATAACGCCCGACGGGGCCGGTTACCGGACCGTGAAGGGGTGGGATGCCTTTCCGATGAGAACCCACTGGCCGCCGACCAGCTTCCACGCATGCACGAGCAGGGTGTAGCGGCCGGGCGTCGTGACCGTCAGGCTCTGCGAACTCGAGGGGTTGTTGAAGGTCACGGGCCCCTGCGGATCTCCCACGGCGCCCCAGGTGAAGCCGTACAGCTCGCCCGCAACCTCGGGGGTGATCCTCGCTTCGAAGGTCCCCCGCGCCGCCCCGTTGCGGATCGTCACGGCGGACGGCCCCGCGACGGAAACCTTCTGCTGCACGCGGGCCCTGCCCGCGATGCTGCGGGAGGCTTCGGCGGCCTTGACCCACTGCCCGCCCGTCCATCTCCAGGCGACGGCACGCACCGTGCTGATCCCCTCGGCGGGAATCGCCGCTCTGGTTCGATCCGCGTTGCCCCCGAAGACCCTGCCGTTGAGGCTCCAGACGAACCCGTAGCGAGCCCCCGGCACCGGCGAGGCGAGCCGGGCGTGCAGGGCGATCTCCTCGCCGACGATTCCCTCCGGGGCCGAGACGGCGATTTCCATCTCGGATCGGGACGCATCGGGGGCCATTGCAAGCGAGGGCTCCATGCCCCGGCAGAGACCCTCCTGCTCGGCGATCTGTCCCTCCGAGGGTCTGGAGGCGCGGGCGACGTAGTTCCGCCGGGACTGCAGGTTCATCTGCAGCACCGACAGGGTGCCCTCCGCCTCCTGCCGCTCCTGCGCCAGGGGCGGAAGCTCGGATCTCAGGCGTGCAATCTCGGGGGGCAGCTCGTCGTGGAGCCTCCGGGCCATCCGGTCACGCCGGCTGCAGGCGCTGGACACAGAGGGGAGCCAGGCCTCCCGGCAATCGGTCTCGGCCTTCGGCAGATCGGCCGTGAGGGTCTCATGCTCCCTTTCCAGTGCGGCAAGCTGCTGCGCGGACTCCCGGTATTTCGCGTTCAGGGCGTCCAGCCTCGCCTGCAGTTCGGCGGTCTGCGTTTCCATCCCGGGCAGATCCGCCTTCATGCGCTCGTAGTAATGGGCCTCCTCGATCATCTGTGCCAGCTTGTGCCGGCAGACGGCGTAGTCGGCCCCGCCGGTCCGGGCCAGGTCGTCGATCCCCTGCGCGTCCGCGGGGCACGCGGTCGGCAGGTACGCCAGGGACAACAGGATAAGCAGGGCAAACGCCGCGGGGCGTCCGGACAGGGCAGCGGCCATCGGGGTTCCTCTCGGGGTGCGGGGATTTCGCCGTCTCTCATGCACGACCGGTGCCACCCGCACGCAGGTCGCAAAAGGTCGGGAACTCGGGCCGGAAGCCCTCCATTCCAAGGTCCCGGCCCCCTTCCGGATCCCATCGTCCGGAATGTTCTCCGCCTCCGGCTATTGGATCCGCCGGTCGCGCCACAGCAGGACGTTGGCCCGGTTCGTCATGGCCGGGGGGTTGATCCCGATGCGGCGAGAGTGCACGCCGCCCGAGGCGCTGCTTGCCGTGACGAACAGATCGGGTGACTTCGTGCTGGGGTTGTAGGAGATCATCGGCGCCGAAGGGACGCCGCCTCCCAGGCTCATGCTTTTCGCCGAGCCGGGCATGATCCCCGTGCCACCGACGAAGTCGATCCCGTAGAGCTTCCCCGTCCCGCCCGAGCTGCAGGCGCTCGCGCCGCTCGAGTCCGGCGTGAAGGAGGTGAAGTAGACCACCCCGCCGAAGACCGCCGAGTCGGAGAGCAGCTTCTCCCCCGTGCCCGCCAGGCTGACGTACCAGCCCTTCCGGGTATCACTGTCCGTGTAGGTCGACGAGGTGATGTTGATCAGGTCGGCCAGAGCCCGCGGTGTCGCTGCGTCGGCGTCCTTCACGGCATAGAACCTGTTCGCCGTCGTGGTGCCCGTCACGTCGACGCGGTCCCCCGTGCCCCAGAAGACCCAGAGATTCCCCCTCGCGTCCCGGGCCGCCGAGGGGATCGCGTAGACGGCGCCCGCCGTGCCGGCGAAGAGCCGCCCTCCCGTCCAGTTCGCCGTGTTGCAGGAGGCACCGCTCGCGTAGGAGCAGAACTTGAAGCGCCACATCGTTCCGCCCAGGTCGCCGATGTAGACCCGGTCGATGAAGCCGTCGTTGTCCGTGTCGACCATGGCGGGCGAGCCCGGCAGGGCGTAACTCATGTTGGCGTCGTTTGCGAGCGTGTAGCTCCAGAGGATGCTCCCGTCGGCCAGGTCGACGACAAAAAAGCCCTTTCCCCGCTTGTCGCAGTCCGTGCCCGTGCAGGACGACAGGTTCTGGCCTCCTCCCATGAAACCGACCCACTTCTCGATGCCGTTGATCTTCACGCGGCCGATGTAGATCTTGCTCCAGGGCTCGCCCAGGTAGGGCGCTTGGGCCGGCGTGGGGTTGAGGCGCCACCTGTAGACTGGGGCAGCCGTGGTGTCCGTGATATCCAGGGCGTGGTAGCCGCAGTAGTACGGGTAACTCGTCGAGTAGTTGCTGTCGAAACCGGAACTGCAGGTGCTCGAGGAACTCCAGAGGTAGCTCATGGCGCCGCGGCCCTCAGCGAGGATCAGCAGCGTCCTCCACTCCGACAGGAGTTTCACCCCTCCCGGGACGACGGGGGGCACCGACGGCAGCCACACCTCGGCCACCGAGATGGGACCGTCGACGAAGTACTGGTGCGACAGCCCCGTCGGGTGCACCTTGTGGGCGATGTTCTTGAGCTTGTGCAGGAAGTTGGGCGGGATGAAGCTCCAGACCTCGGCCCCGTCACTGGTCCGTAACGCGTGGAGCTGGCCGTCGTTGGCCCCCGCCACGACGATCCGCTTGCCGTTGGCCGTCGTCCGAACGTTGGCCGTTCTGAAATCGTCATAGGCCGTCGGGTTCCGGGGATCGAGGTTGTCCCGGAAATACGGGGTCGGGGTTCCCACCGTCACCGGCGAGGAGCGGAAGATGTCGCCCAGCTTCCAGTTTTCGATGTTGAAGGCGCTCTCTCCCCGGACATAGCCGACGATGTCGTCGCGCTCGCCCGTTGTCGTCACCCCCAGGTCCGCCGTGGAGATGTTCGCCGTGGTGAAGGCCGTCAGGGGGTTCGAGCCCTTATAGGTGAAAATGTTCCGGCTTGCCGCCGTCGCGGTCTTGAGAACGGCGCCGGCGTCCCAGAGGGCCGCGCCCACGGTGCCGTCTGCGTTGAGGGCGTACTTCGTGAGGTGCCCCGTCCACATGGGGTCCGTGCCCACGGGTTGGAAGGAGGCCTCGTAGAGGTAGTTCTCGTCGGAGGCCCTCGCCGAGGCGATGGAGGCCGTCGCGAAGGACTGGCTCGATTCGCGTATCAGGTTCAGGGCCTGCTTGAGAGCCGTCTGCAGCTCTCCGCCGTTGTTGGCCATGAAGGCGTATCCCGTCAGCGGGATGTTGCCCGGATCATTGTTGACGGCGAAGCAGTAGCCGTTCCAGTCGCATTGCCCCGTGAGCTGAGTCTCGTTGACGGCGCAGGGGTCGGGCGAAAAAGCGGCCAGGTTCAGGGCCGAGGTGCTTCCCGTGTTCGGCACCAGCGGATTGTCGGTGCCGGCGTGGTAGGCCATCCACTCGAGGGTGTACTTCTCGTGGGCCGGCATGTTGGAGCCGAAGCCCACGACGAAGACCTTGTAGCCCGCATCCTTCAGGGCCTTGGCCCGCAGGACGGAGAGGCGCCGCTGCTTGTACTGCGTCACTGCGGTCCCGTCGCCGTAGTCGCAGGAATTCGTGTCGCCTCCGTCGGAGATGAGGATGACGAACTTCTGCCTGCAGTCCCTGTCGGGGTCCGCGGCCTTGTGGGCGTCGAGATAGGTCTTCGCCTCCAGCAGGGCGTTGTTCATGGGGGTGTTGGTGTAGGTTCTCTCGCAGTAAAAGCTCTTGGGCAGCCCCAGGGAGGCCATGGTGTCGCACACCGAGTCCTCCTTGGTCTTCGTGCAGGCCGTGCCGTTGTTGTTGGAGTTGCAGTACAGATCGGCATAGGGCGTGCCGATGCCCCTGCGGATGCCCGTCACCTCGGTCCAGAAGTCCAGGTCCACGTAATACGCAACGTAGCCGAAGCGGACGTTGAGGCTCGTCTCGTCGCTCGCGTCGATCTTGTTGTCGCGGTTGTCATCGAGCAGGCTGAAGACGGCCCGCTTGGCGATGATGTAGCGCCGGCAGTCGGTCCAGCCCATCCCGTCGACGATCGAGCAGTCCTCGTTTCCATAGATCTGGAACACGCCCGCAGGGTTGCGCTTCATGCTGCCCGACAGGTCGAGCAGGATGAGGACGTCCGGAGGGGTGGAATTGAACAGGGCCGTCTCGTCGCCCCCGTGGCTCGCCGCGGGGGTAAACAGGCACGCAATTGCAAGCAGGGTTGCCGCTAAACGGGATCGCAGGGTCATAAGAGGTTCCTATCGGGACATGGTGGAGATCTCGACGGGTCCGTACCCGATCTCCACGTCGATGGTCACGCTCGTGTTGTAGGCCGTGTTCCTGCCCGTCACGGAGGCGCCGTAGCGGGACTGCCCCCACATCTGCGCCCCCCCGATGGCGTAGCCGTTGAGCTGCAGGGTCGACGACCCCGTCTGGGGCACCGTCGGCTGGGCGATCGAGTACTGCGTCGTCGCATCCTGCCCGCCGCTGAGGGCCTGGAAGTTCACGGGGAACACCGTGCCGCTGAAGGCCGTGGCGGGATCGAAGATACTCGTGAGCTCGTGCACGCCCGTCTCGGCGGCGTTCAGGGCCTTCTTATCGCCGACGGTGCGCATGCTCACCCGGATGTCCCCGCTGGAGAGGTTGACGGCCAGGATCCCCACGGCCAGGAGGATCAGGTTGGCCAGCAGGGCCGCTATGAGGGCGAATCCGTTTTCCCGCAAGAGGGTCTTCATTCCGTCAATGCCTTTTCAGAACTGGACGCCGTGGTTCCGGGGAACCACGCTGGTCGAGTAGATCATCCTGCGCCGCTGCGACCCGCCGAGGGAGGGGTCGATGTCCTCGCTGTCCACGACGAGGGTGATCTCGATTCGCCGGATCTGGCCGATCGCGCCGGGCAGGCTGCTCGTGATGTCCGTGCCTGCGCTGTTGAAGTACCGCAGCAGCGGGGTTGCCGTGTCCCCGTTGACCACCCGGACCGCCTTGACCTCCCCGGCGGCCCCGCCGAGAAAAGATTGGGCGCCGGGCGTTGCCGGGGCGCCCGAGCAGGTCAACGTTTGTCTAGTCACGCGCTGGTTCGGCGTGTCCAGGGCGTACACGATGATCTCGTTGGCCGCATCCCCGCAGGAGCCGCTCCCGTTGAGGTCCATCTGGATCTGGATCGTGTCGGCCGCTGCGTTCTGGATGCCGCGCCGCGCCGCGTCGCCCCCGTTGCAGCTGGAGATGTCCGTCCAGGGATTGGTGACGGTGGAGTAGTTGGGGTTGTAGGAGGCCATCCGAAGCTCCATGGCCATCACCTCCAGGGCCGCCCGTGCGTCCTGTCCCGTCGTGACCTTGCGGTCGATGCCCGTGGTCGAGCGCTGCCCCGACCAGACCGCCGTGTACACGGCGGCCAGGACGGCCATTCCCACCGCAACGGCGATGAGGCACTCGACGAGGGTGAACCCTCTGCGGCCCGCGACCTTGTTCGTCATTGCCTGAACGTCTCCTGCCGGGTCACTATCATCGATTCGGCGATGCCCCGGTTGTTGCCGGGCCAGGTCACCCTCACGTCCACTCGCCAGGCTGTGGACCCGAGCGACGAGATCGTCGTCGCCGCCGTGTAGGCCACGTCGCCCTGCTGCGGCGTGGTGCCGCTGGTGAGGTTGCTGGGGTAGATCGTCCGGGTCGTCGTGCCCGTTGTCACGGTATTCGCGGGGTTCATGATCCGGATCTCGTTTCTCTCCAGCTCGCTTTGCAGAATTCCCGCCGCCCGGCTCATGAAGTCCGACCGTCCCGCCGTCTGCCAGGAGATGGGCTGCATGGACAGCAGCGCCATGACGCCGATGGCCGTCAGGAAAAGCGTGATCAAGACCTCGATGATCGTGATCCCCTTTTCATTGCATGGTGTACTGGACATGGGTCCTGCCTGCCAGGTTCGTGGTGATTTGCGCCGTCGAATTGCGGCTGTTCCTCAGCGTGATGGTCCGGTTGTCCTCGCTCAGGATCCCCCGCGCCAGGAAATTCACCTCGTTTGCGGTGAACGTGGTCGCCGTGATGCGGATGCCGCCCCCGTGCTCGGCCAGGGTCTTCGTCTGCGTCTCGGCCGGGGCCGTCACTCGCTCCAAGGTGTACGTATTGGCGGGGTCCAGCATCAGGGTGATCCGGTACTGGGCGTTTTCCGCCTTGGCCCTCTGCTGTCCCTCGGCCATGTCCGACACGATCTGGCGGGCGGCCGCCTTGAGCTTCGTGTTTTCGATGTAGCCCCGCAGGGAGGGCAGGGCGATGGCCGTCACGATGGCGAAAAACAGGAGCGCGAGCACCAGCTCGACGAGGGTGAATCCGCTCCTGGTCGGAATCATGCTCCGCGCCTTTCCCATGTCCCCTCTTCCGTCCGTTCGCCCGGGCCGCATGGGAGCTGGCTCGCCTGCCGCCCGTTCGCGCGGTTTGCCCTTTGCAGCCCCTCGCAGATGAACACAATATGCCCCGTCGTCCGTACCCGTTGCCTGGCCGTGACATCTCTAGGTCTACTTTTCGGCGGAGAAAGGCCCGAACTTAAATAAAATGTTGCGAGGGGGCGGCCGTATGGGCCTGCCGGCGCATGCGTCCGGGAAAGGACCGGTCGCCGGTCCGAAACGGGAGATTGGTATTGCGCTTGCAGGGGACGCAGTTCGCGTCACCCAATCCACCGAGGAGGTATTTCATGTCTCGCAAGTCGATCGTTCTGTGTCTCGCTCTTACGCTTGTGCTGCTCATGGCCGGCAGCGCCTTCGCCGCAACGCTGAGCGGCACCGTCACCACGAGCAAGAAGGAAAGCCAGATGGCCCTGCCGAAGGAAGTTCCCCTGGCCGGGGCACAGGTCATTGTGGGGAAGGACCTGCAACTCGATGTCGGCCGCTCCGGGGCGGACACCATCCGGGGCAAGGTGGCCGCCAAGGCCGTGACAAACGACAAGGGGAAGTTTACGGCGAACCTGCCGAACGGCAAGTACACCGTCATCGTGTGGAAGACGAGATACACGCCTGCCACCTACACCGTGAGCGTGCCGAAGACAGACTTCCGGGGGCACATCAGCATCCAGAACGAGCGGATTCTCCACACGAGCCTTTCGTTCAGGTAAGTCCCCGAGATCGTCTATTTTCTGCTTTTCAGGTCGGGGGCGGAACCGCGCTGGGTCCCGCCCCACTCGCATAGCCCCTTCCGAAGCGCCTGCGGATGCTCCGCCGCCCGTGTCGGCGCCGTGAAAATCAGAGGTTTTTCGCATGGGAAAACCGGCTGTCTGCAGGTATAGCGGCCTTCGAGCCTCGGATGGAGCCATTGGCGTGCAAGCGAGGCGGCACGGTGCTCAATCCGGTCGCCGCATGGGCCCTCGGCGTGTTCGGGAAGCATTTCATCGTCTGGAAGCTCTCCGTGATCGG